>JBDGYW010001410.1:0-2058 GCA_039588935.1 Gemmatimonadota bacterium
AGAGTTTGGCGTGCCATCGATGTGTCGACGGGCGCTGCCATCTGGGTGCGCACAAGCAACCTCAAACTCAATCAGATTGCGACGACAGACCCCAGCGTCTCGAACGACGATACCGAGGGGTACGAAGTAGGCTCTCTCTGGATCAACACCGCCATGAACGCCGCCTACGTAGCCATGGCCGTAGGGACCGGGGCTGCGGTGTGGATAACGTCTTCACTCGGCGGCGCTTCACCGGTTGTGACCCCCGGCGAGTTCATGTTCGGCACGCTTCTCGATTACCCGGCCGCGGGGAACGTGGCTTCGGGAACGGTGTTCTTCTTGCGCCTAAAGATCAGCGCTGGTGTGACGTTCAGTGGCATGCGGTCCTTTATCGACTCAGGAGGCACCGCTGCGCGCGAGTTCCGCATGGGCCTCTACAGCCAAGTAGACCCCGCCAGCACATCGCAGCCTCCATCTACTCGAGTAGCCCAGACCGCTTCAACACCGACGAACGGCACAAACGGAACGTTCGTGACCCTACCCTTCGAAGGCGGGGACTACACGGTCCCGGCAACGGGTTTCTACTGGCTTGCGATCGTGGCCGATTCGACATCGCTAAAGTTCGCTGTGAGCGCAGTGGCCCGTGCCAATTTCCTGCCCGTTCGGCAGGAGGCGGGAACGGGAACCAACCTCCCAGCTACGACCGGAACACTCACCAATCCCGTCAGCTCTATTCTCTACGTGGCTGCGGTAGAGGCGTAAATGGCAAACAGGAACAGAGCAGGTATTTACGACCTACCCTTCACGAAGATCGTGTCTGGTGACACGTCCTACTTCACAGCCCACATTTTCCGTTTCCAAGGAACCGATCTACTCGGTACCCCGATGAAGATCTCCGTCATTGCGGGGTGGATCGATAACACCACGCAATCGGTGCGGATCTACGACATCGACAACAACCAAGTCATCTGCGAGAGGACGGATATCACGAACGAGTTTCCCTCGGCAGAGGACATGGGCACCATCAGCAACCTGCCCACCGGACCAGCCCTCTGGGAAGTGCAGATGAAGCGCCCACAGGGCGGGCCTGCCAGAGAAGTCGCCGTCGCGTCCATGCACATGGAGTTCTGAACGTGTCCGACATTAAGCACTACAGGATCTACTGCGAATCGGACGACCAGTGGGAGAACTGGTGGCTTCCCGACGACCATCTCGAGCCGACAACGTGTCCGATCAACACGATGCACAACGTCACTCTCAACTCGGTCAAGATCGTGGGGGTCAAGAAGGACGAAGCGGCCAAAACCGAAGACAACATCCTCTACGTGAAGGATCATCCAGCTTCGATCGCTTTCGAGATGTGCGATCGAGACATGCTGATTAAGACCGGAATCGTTGATGACCGTGCTTCCGTCTTGATTAGCGGCGTAGACGTGGATGGCGACATCGTCTATTCGGCTACAACACCCGGCGCTTGCGGTAACTCGATAACGGTCGAACACACGGCTGGTGCGTCTGGGGTCGGAAACGAGGATCGTGCACTTGCTGCGGCGATCGTTTTCGACGGCAAGATCAACATGGTGGTGACCTACGGGACCGACAGCAATGGAAATCCCATCGTGCCCACGGCCGGCGCCGTCGCCACCCTGCTCGCGGCCAACACGGACGTGCTCATGTACGTCTTTCCATCTCTCGTCGGCGATGGGTCGAGTCTGGTGCAGGTAACCGCGGCTACGGACCTTGCAGGCGGTGCCAATCCTTCCCTCGAGGACGTCAAGATCAACCCACTGACCTACGCCAAGGGCGAGTGGAACGAGCTGCAACAGGTCGGCTGCTACAAGCTAGTGGACGGCAACTACGTACCCGTAGATGATCAAAACGACGCAGACATCACCGCGTGCCTGAGCGTTTGGCGTTACTGCGCGCACAACCAGACCACGATGGCACCGCAGATAGTCGAGATTCGCGACGGCCTCATGGTGGTCGCGGAAGACATCAGCGACAGTCTGGAACACCAGTCCTTTGCGATAGGCGCCCCGCAGATCCCCATCGAATACGGCGGTCAGGTGGTGCAGTTCG
>JBDGYW010001411.1:0-2057 GCA_039588935.1 Gemmatimonadota bacterium
TTGACCGGTCGCTGCGATTCCGAAGCAGCTTTCGTCGGATGTGAGGATTCCTGTGAGACTGCGCGCGAGGCAAAGCCGCCGAACCCGCCGCGGCAGCACGCCGTTCGACGGGGCCTGTGCTCTGCGAGCGCGCAGCACCAACGTCCTTGCCACGCGCTGCCATGAGTCTGCCATACAGCTGCACCGTCTCAACAGCAACCCTATGCCTCGTGTATTGTCGCTCAACCATTTTCCGACCCGCAACGCCAAGGCGTTTGGCCAGTTGTCGATCTTCGAGCAGCCAGGCTACGCTCTTGCCCAGCACCTGGAAGTCGCGTACGGGGATCACGAACCCGTTGATACCATCTTTGACGACTTCCGGCATCCCGCCCATTCTGGTAACAATGATAGGTTTTCCCATGGCCATTGCCTCGAGCATGACCAGTCCGAAGGGCTCTCCGGCGTTGGACGGATATACGACAACGTCTGCCGCGGCGTACATGCCGCGGATACGTTTCAGGGCAAACGGCTCAATCATCACATTCTCTTCAACGCCGAGGCCCCTGACAAGATTCATCAAGTAGGCCAGGTCTTTGCGTTGCACCTCGCCCCAATCGATGATGTTGGCCGTGCCCGCGAAGACAAAGAGCACGTCCGGGTATCGGGCCTTCACCACAGGGATCGCCTTGACGCTCGTGTCACATCCTTTGCCGAGCCCGATTCGTGCGGGATGGAACACGATAGGTCGCTTCTTGAGCTTGGGATATCTCTTGTACAGGGCAGGTGGTGGATTCATCGGGTGAAACCAGTCTTCGTCTACGCCATGATGAATCGTGGTCACCTTCGCTTCGTCGACTCCTACACCCAGCAGGTCTCTCCTGATGTAGTGGCTCACTGCTATGATGTGGGTCCAGTCAATATTGCGCGTGAGACCAAGGAACTGTTCGTCGTCCCAGACATTGTGAGCTGTCAGAACCAGCGGGCATCTGCTCTCCCTTGCCAGTTTCTCAAGTGTCGTGGCGTGAATCTCGATGAAGTAGTGCATGTTGTGAGCGTGAATGACGTCCGGCCGGGCGGCTCGAAGAAAGGCTTCCAGGACACGCGCCACCGCCTTGCTATCAAGGCGTCTCGCACGTTTCCGCCACACCCAGTTGAGGTCCATGACCGGCGTGCGGTGGACGCTAACCCCCTGGTGCCAGTGCTTGTCTGGAAGCCCTTCCCCGGACGATGTAAGCAGGAATGCCTTATGGCCAAGGCGAACCATTTCCGGCAGTATCGTAGCCAGGTGCGTCTCTACGCCGCCAACTGTTGGCGGAAAGCCCCAATGTAGATGTGCGATTCTCATGCACCCCAGAAGGGCAAATACCGTACCATGGTAGCCCCGTCGAACTGTGGGCAGACTGCTTCTCATGATACCTCTGATTTGACCCTAGCACCATCGCCAGAAGCCGAAAGCGGCACATCCATCGAGCCGCTCGGCAAGCGGCGACGCCCCTGACACTCGGAACTCAGAGTTCCTACTCCGAGACAAGGCGGAACTGGCAGTTCCGACAGGCCTCTCTCCGGCTCCTGCAATGGCAGGTTCTGTCCAAGCACTCAAGCGTCTTCGTTATGGTCCCCGATGTTGCGGCTGTCGCTCGCCCCTTGGTATGCGCCTTGCTGAAACATGGGGCGTAAGTCCACGACAACTTCACGGTCACACGCATGAACCCCTTGCGGTCCTAGCAGGCGAAGTGGCGCCAACCGAAACATGCGTGGCGCCACCGGACAACGGAAGGAGTTGAATGGTGAACAACACATCGAGAGACCTGTTGCGTGAACGGGCCTATCACAAATTCCTGGCCCGTGGCGGCCAACACGGATCAGACCTCGACGACTGGCTGGCGGCGGAACGGGAAATGACCGAAGAGGAGAAATCGACTCCTCGGAAGCGCCCAAGCCGGAAAAGCAAGCGTGCTCCATAGGGGCTGATGCTGCAGCGAGGAGATGGCCGGCAAGACTATTCACAGAGAAAGGAGTAAGGGCCCAGACAGGACCATTTTGCCGAGAAGCCTGAGGGGATATCGTCAATCACGCTG
>JBDGYW010001412.1:0-2056 GCA_039588935.1 Gemmatimonadota bacterium
GCTGTAGTACTCGACCCTGGAATATCCTCGAAGTAATCGGGGATAATCGCGCCAGTTCCAGGGACGGTCCCTCCGGAAGTTCCGATGCCGACCCAGATGTCGTTGGCCTGCATGAGACCAGCATTCGAGGTGTCAATCAGGAGACGAAGCCCAGGATGGCTATTCCCAAGCAAGACGTTCGTCTGGGCCATAACCAGAAGGTCACTCGCCACCGTCGCCAGTGCCGGAGGTACATCGGCTAGAGCCGCTCGCCAGCGTCTCGTTGCCGTCTGACCAAGCCCAACACCGTTGATGATGTTGATGATCTCGCCAACGGTGTTGGCGTTCGCATCAACCGTGGTGATGGTTCCGGCTGCACCTGCACCCGTAGCACCCGTGTAGGAGTCGATGTCGGTATCCACGGCAAGAGCGCCACCACCTTCCGCATAACGGAAAGTAATGGTATCCACCGCCGTAGCTACCTGCACCGTAGCCTGATCGACGCCGGTTCCCGCAGCGCCCAAGTCGGCAATACACTTGACATAGCACAGTGCCGAAAGATCGGCGCCAGCTACACCGTTCGAGGCGTCCTGCCAAGGAGAGAAAGGATAAGTTTCAACCCACATAATTCCCCCCTTAACCTGTCACACCGGTCATCAGTGCATGAGCCTTCTCGTTCTGGAACTCCAAGGAGCATTCAGTGAGATACTCATCACGCCGGGAATCTTCGTCATTGGCCTGGATATTGGTAATCCTGACGGCAAGGTTGCCGGATGAGCGACCGCCCCGAAGAGGACGAGCAACAATCCGGTCCATGTCGAGCAAGAGACCATATCCGCTATAGATACTTCCCACCAACTGCCGGTGGTACGAAAGAAGAACGTCGCCAAATGGCGAGACGTAACGCTGGAGATTGAGCCCGTAGGCTTCATCTCGAGGTACCGTCTCCATCTTTTCTTTGGCGAAGTTATTGATGGCTTGAATGACTCTGCCAGAGCCAATCAGGAGCTTTTGGTTGGTCCCACCGTAACGGAAGGCCACCTCACAAAAGGCATCGAACTGTGTCTCCGTCAGCACGCCGCCCATGTCCATACGGTTGGTCCGGATGAATTCCAGAATACCGCTCATGGTACGGAGGGGCTGACCGGCTACCGTGGCCTGGGCATTTTGGCCGAAGATGAGCATCCGTTCGATACGGACGGCGTGCTCGATGGCCGATTTCCTGGCCTGGTAGTCGAGGTCGTTGCCATCGTAGAGGTCGGTGGCCGACTGCGTATTGGTGGTTCCGAAGGGCGTCCGGATAATCTGGGTCCGGTTGGACTGCTCGACTTCGAGCGTCGACAGAAGCGTGCGAGAGGTATCTCCCTCACGCTGCGCCGGCCCCAGGTTCCACAGCGGCCCGTCATCGTTCATAGCCGCCGCCGCCGGTGCGCCAAAGCTCCGTGTCACCGTCAAGTTGTTACCGGCAACCGCCGTTACCCTGAAGTTCTCTCCTGTTCTTGGACAATGACCGATATCGTTGACCCGCCACCAACCGCCGTTATCTACGGGCAGTACGGCGAGCGCCGCAGTTGCCGCGCCGTTTAGAAGGTCGGTCAGCGGCTCGAGCTCGTCTTCCATCCACCGGACGGTGGGGCTATGAGCTGGCTTTACCTTGCCCAAGCTGTTCAGAACAGTGACCAGAGGGTAAGACGAAGGCTCCAGTATATGGATGGTATGCGAGATATCGATAACCTGACGATTCTGGAGAATCGACGTGGTACCTCGCGTACCCTGCACAGTACTAGACATAAGTTCACTCCCCGGAAGACACCGGACGAATTACCTAAGCCTAGTAGAATCTATCGTTTAGCGCCAATGGACGCAAAGGACTTCCCTCGCCCCCGCGCTTTCAGCATTCGTTCGATAGACTCATCAGCTTCCGTTTTGTCGCCAGGCTCTTCCTGTGAAGAAGCTGTCGTCGTCTCTGATGACGGCACCGCAGCGGCTTCGGCGGCTCTGTCACGGGCTTGTTGCTCACCCGCTTTCTTGACCGCCTCCAAGACCTTGGGATTATCGGCCAGATAGGCTTTATAGG
>JBDGYW010001413.1:0-2054 GCA_039588935.1 Gemmatimonadota bacterium
TGAATGTGCGCATAGGTAGCCGTGATCTCGGCATCGCTTGCCGGCATGGTAATCGTCGTATCAGCCGCGCTCACGTCGGCTATGTTCGACGTATCGCCAACCCACTGCTCGAACGTCTGGCCGCTAGCCGCAGCGTCAGCCGAGATGTCCACGACCTCGCCGACCTCGTGTGTCCCGTCGCCCGTGCCGTTGTTGACCGTCAGAGTGTAGACGTTGATGTAGGTCGCCGTTATCTCCGCGTCACTATAGGGCATCGTGATTGTGGTTGTCGAAGCTTCAGGGTCGGCGATGCCGGTGACGTCCCCGCTCCACGCGTCGAACTCCGATCCAGACGCAGCCGCATCGGCCGTGATGTCCACCTCCGTGCCGACAACGTAATCCCCATCGCCCGTGCCGCTGTTAACCGTCAGCGTCCAGGTCTTGTCGGTGTACGTCGCCGTGATCTCCGCATCGGCGTACGGCATCGTCAGGTTCGTCGAGGAACTGGTGACACTGGTGATGCCGTCCGTATCGCCGATCCATTCGTCGAACTCCTGACCTGAAGGCGGGGTATCGCCCAAGATCGGCACGACACTGTCGACTGCATAGCTGCCGTCGCCAGTGCCGCTGTTGACCGTCAAGGTCCAGGTCTTGTCGGCGTAGGTAGCCGTCACTTCCTGGTTGGCCCCAGGCATCGTCAGCGTGGTGGAGGAACTTGTCTGGCTGGCGATTCCCGAGGTGTCGCCCACCCACTTGTCAAAATCCTGACCCGAAGGCGCGGCGTCGGCTGTAATGGTGGGAGTGGCGCTCTCAGCATAGCTCCCGTCGCCCGTGCCGCTGTTTACCGTTAGCGTATAGCTTGCTCCGCCGACGTACTCGTACGTGATCTCCAGCGACGGCCGCTCCGACTGGCTCGCTTCGGAGCTGTAGCCCGTGGTAGCCCCGTCCGGGTCGATACACCAGCCGTAGTTGGTCCCATCATCGTATATCTCAGTGATGACGTCCGTGACGTCAATCTCGCACTCCTCCTTGTAGCCACTCACCCAATTGCCCGTCTCGCAGACGCTGCTATCGTAGTCACTGCTGGAAAAGCTCCCGCTTGCCCACTGCGTTGTGCTGCTCTTCTCCGAGTAGTCGTCGCAGACGTCGTTCTCATTGGCCCCCGCAGAATCAGGCAACCAGTCGGTCGTAACCGGATAGATCGACATCACAATGCTGCTCGAACCCTGGTTATACCTGAAAAGGTGCAGCGTGGCTGAGTTGATCTGTATGTCCGCCCCACCACTGGTTAGAGGGAGTTCCGTGAACATGTCCTTGACCGCCATCAAGGCAAAGGTGGACCTGTCGCTGTACGTACGCCAATAATACCAAGTGCCGAACGTATCGGTCGCGTAGTTCTCGTCGATGTGCGTGTCATCGAAGGTCACGTCCGTGTAGCTGCCTCCACCTCCTTCGCGGAAGTGGATCGTCTCCTCTGCTGCACCGGCGATGGTCACCAAAGCGCAGCAACTCGTCAGCACAGCCAAGATCACTTGAGTTCTGGACATGGTGTTGCTCCTTTTGCTTGTCCGCGAGAGATCGGAAGGATCAGCCGTTGCCCTGTCTGCCAAACCCGTCTCCTCGCCTTGGGGAAACTAACTCTCATCTGTGATAGCAACCCCGCACCGGGGCCGCAACGGAACCGAGGCGCAGAATACCTGTGCAAATCAGAAGAGAACTGATAGACACCAGACCCCAATTACATCCGACCAGTTGCGTATAATAAGCCCCCCCCGCGGTTGTCAAGAAGATTCCCGGAAATCACGGCAAGCCGTCAGGGCGGAACTCGCCAGCTTCGCGACGACCTCAACCGCCTCACCACCTCCCACCGAGGCGATCTGGACGAAGACAAGGACGAGATCACCGTCGCCAACCGAACGTTGCCCGGGCCGAGACCTGGACACTGCGCGGAAGACGGGCAAATCTGTTCACCGGAATCACTGTAAGTCCAGTTTTGTTAATACCGGGGCAACTCGACACCCCAAATGGGTATGCTGTGGAGTTGCGACGATTCCGGAACGTCGCGGGCCCCGAGG
>JBDGYW010001414.1:0-2054 GCA_039588935.1 Gemmatimonadota bacterium
GAGGAGTTCAGCCCTGACAACGCGTCGCAGAAGCTCAGGCCCCAGCGCTTCCTGCATCTGTTCCCACTCACCGGCTGATAACCCATCCGCGAAGTTGTTGCCGTGTGAGATGTCCACTGCAATGTTGCGAGGATCCCGTTCCCCAACGACCTCGGCGAAGAGTTCCCATTGGGCGCTTCCCCAGAGTTCCTGTTGCCGCCCGTCAGGCGTTGTCACAGTGCCTCTTACAGCCTCATACAGGCCACCTTGTGACGAGCCTCCAAGAGCGAGCCGCTCCACACCTTCCTCCGGTCCACGATCGTAGAAGATGTAGATGGTGCGGCGCCGCGCAGCGAGTGTCGTGGCAGATACCAGGGCGCGGAATACCGGATCCTCATTGTATTCGCGCATCGGGACGACCCACATCTCTATACCATGCTCCCGCATTAGCATGGGCAGGACGGTCTCGAGCCGTTCCTCGAGCCATTGCTGTTGAAGTTGAGCCTGGTCGCGAAGTGTCCCGAATGGGCGTTCCAGTCCGTTGATCTGTGCTGTCATGGGGCTTGCCGCAATCAGCGCTGCCACGCCGACTTGAACTATGGTCCGAGACATTGGTGCGCTCCTGTTTTTCGACTATGTGGGTGAGGAGACCTTCTGCGGATGAGAAATTACCACTTGGTACGGTGCTGCACTACTGTCATTGTCCTGGTATGCTAATGTAGAATGTGAAGGCCTTTGTGTTGCGAGAGAAGAACCATTCGTAAAACGAGTTGAATATGGAGCCTGCGAACACGACTCTTGAATTGACCGGAGCAGAATTGCGCACTGCCGTTGACTCTGCGATGGCGCGAATCGTCCCGCATATCGATTCACTAGGCGCTCAACCGGCCGCATACGCCTCCGGTGGCGCCGAATTGGCTCGCTCGCTCGTTGAACCGCTGCCAGAGCATGGCACAACTCTAGATGACACGCTCGACCTGATATTCGATCAGGCGTTGTCTAAGTCATTCAACACAGCTGGGCCGGGTTATCTGGCATACATCCCGGGAGGTGGAATCCCGCACACGGCCGTAGCCGAACTCATATCGGCCGCCATCAATCGGTATGTGGGAGTCTGGGTCGCTGCACCGGGGCTGGCGCAACTCGAAGCAAATGTGGTTCGCTGGTTCTGCGACATGATGGGTTATGGAAAGGGCTCGACGGGGGTTCTCACAAGCGGGGGCTCCCTTGCCAACTTCACGGCAATCGTTGCGGCGCGACGGAGTCTGCTTCCCGAGAATTTCCTCGGCGGCACCATCTACACATCCGATCAGGTACACCATTCGATCACCAAAGCAGCAGTGCTGGCCGGCTTCCCGGCCAATCGCGTACGGTCGATTTCGTCGGACAGTCGTTTCCGGATAAATGGCGATGAACTGGAGGCCTCGATAACGGCCGATAGGTCTGCTGGATTCTCACCCTTCCTCATCGTTGGTAACGCAGGGACAACGAACACCGGAGCGGTGGACGACCTTGATGCTTTGGCTGATATGGCCGCAGAAAACGGGATGTGGCTGCACGTGGACGGTGCTTACGGTGGATTTTTCATGCTCACCGAACGGGGTCGACACGCCATGCGCGGCATCGAGCGATCGGATTCCGTCACTCTGGATCCCCATAAGGGCCTGTTTCTCCCCTACGGTACCGGCTCACTGCTGGTCAGGGATGGTGCCGCACTCAAACGCGCTCATTCCGTGTTTGCCGACTACATGCCTCCAATGCAAGAGGAGGATGACCTAGTCGATTTCTGCCAGGTTTCACCCGAATTGTCACGTGCTTTTCGCGGCCTTCGTGTTTGGCTCCCGATCAAGGTGAACGGTATCGGTCCATTCCGTCGCAACCTCGACGAAAAGCTCGATCTTGCCGAGTGGGCAACGCAGCAACTGAGAGAAATCGATGGCATCGAGATTGTTGCCGAACCGCAGCTCTCCCTCCTTGCGTTCCGGCTCGTGCGTCCGGGATTGGATCAGGACTTTTTGAACCGCTTGAATCATGTTTTTTTGGATCGAATCAATGATCCCGGCCGAGTGTACCTG
>JBDGYW010001415.1:0-2050 GCA_039588935.1 Gemmatimonadota bacterium
CCCTCACAATCGGGTGCAATCGGGCCGTTACCCCACATAGCCTGCCGGCAATCGCGCACAGGCGACTGCGCTGACCACAGGTTGACCTCGACGGGTTTGGTGCGGGGATTGACGGCAAGAGTGGCGCTGTCGCCGTCGCGTTTCACCTCCCACGAGAATTCCGGCAGCGGTTTACCGTACGCCACGTGTGTGAAAAAACCGATCAGCCCGGCGATGGCTTCCTGCCCGCTGCCGAGCCCATGTCCCGCGTTGGGGACGTACAGGATATAGTTCTCACCCTTGAGCCGACCGAAATAGAGATTAACGGCATCAACCGGCCAGTACGTGTCGTTCGTTCCTATCAGGAGAAGTTTCGGCATGGTCAGCTTGTCCCTGTACGAGAAGGGGTCCACCATGTCCAGCAGCTTCGCGCCGACCGGCGTGTCCGTCTGTCCCTGTATGTTCAGCTCGGTGTAATCGTCGATCTCTTCGCTGTACTCACCCCATACCTCGAGCTGGTGAGGCATCTGCTCGCTCATGTTCAGCACGTCAATGACCATCGGCACGATACCTTTCACGCGGGGATCGGCCGCGGCGGTCAACCACGTCGTCCAACCCCGTTTAGATGAGCCTGTGACGACGAAGCTGTCTATCGTCAGCCCGAGCCTCTCCTTGGCGAACGCCTGAACGGCATCCATCGCCCGAACCGCGCTCTTGGTCATCGGAAACAGAAGCGGCCAGGTGGTATCGCCGGTCATCATGAAGTTGACGAAAGTGCGGGCGATCAGAGCGTCCTCGACGAGATCGTCATAGAAAGGCTGGTTCGGTACCTGGGCAAGCACGGCCGCTACAGACCCTGTGGCTTGAGCCACCCGAGCGAGCACACGCACGTCGCTGCCGGTCGAGTTGAACTCCTCCTCGCGGTTGCTCCCTCCCGTTATGAGCAGCAGCGCGCAGTCCGGCCGTGTTGTGGATGCCGGATTTATCACGTGAAGGCGATGTTTCCACTCGATCCCGTGCCAGTTCTGGGAAGTCATCTCCAGATTGTACACGGTCGCGCCCTGTTCCTCAGACTGGGAAATCAGCTTCCACCCGAAAGCTGGATCGGGCTCCTTGACGTAATCGAACAGCGCGGTATCAGCCATACAAACCCCACACAACCGTATCAGAGCAAGCGCGGCAGCCACAGCGCTGAGCGTCGCTCTGAACGAAGACGTTGCCATCCCATGCACAGTGTCCCCCCCCCTTATCCCGTCAACGACCCGTCGAATCTTCCCTTCTTCCCGACAAGTATATCTGCGGTCTATCGCCGCGTCAGGCAGTCTAACTGTTCGCGCAGGAGACTCTGATGGAGAATGACCAGCAGTACAGCGATCACGCTTGTCTGGAAGCCCTTTGGCAGTGTGGTGTCAAAGATACGCTATATCCCTCAGCCTGTCAGCGATTTCAGGGGTAATCGTTGTTCTTCTGGATTCGGTCAGATTCTTCGGGTGTTCTTGGTTGTCTTCCGTGTGAACTTGCATCAACTTGCGCAGTTGCGCCACCTTCTCAGCGCGTTCGGCCGCGAGGTCGGTCTGTTCCATTGGGTCCTTTGACAGGTCATAGAGTTCTTCCACGCTGGTTTTCCGGTTCACAATCAACTTGTTGGACTCGACGGTGACCGACTCCAGGTGAAGGCTTGCACTCTGGAGCGATCCCATCGCCCGCGAGAAAACGGGACGTGGCTCCGCGGAGCTGGTCTCGACGATTGGAATGAGATTTCGACCTTGCCAGTCGGGACTTGGCTCGAGCCCGAGAAAAGCTGACAAGGTCGGCACAATGTCAATTGTCTCCACCGGGAAGTCAATCAGGCGCGGACTGAACCCCGGGAAACGCACAAACAGCGGTACATCAATGACTTCCTGGTACACTATCTTGCCGTGGCCAATCGAGCCATGCTCCCAGAGTTCCTCCCCATGATCCGCCGTGAAGACGATAACGCTGTCACCGGCATTCGTCTCCAGGAACTCGAGAAGCCGCGTTACCTCATCGTCTATGAAACGCGCCTCCGCATCATACAGGTATCGGATCC
>JBDGYW010001416.1:0-2049 GCA_039588935.1 Gemmatimonadota bacterium
CACATGAGAGTGTTGAACTCTTCTCTCCGTGTAGGCATGTGCGCGTGGTTGCTCACATAAGGTCGAGGTGAGCGGCGAGTGTGTGTCATGGTGCGTTCCCATACCACACAACGTGCGTGCACCAGTCAGGCCATATTAGCGTGTGTGCTTCAGACGGAAACACGTGATGGTTGCTGACCCGATCTGCAACAGCTAATCGGGCAAATCCGTGTTCATCTCGTAATACATCATTGAACGCGAGGTCACGAAACTTGTCTCTGGTCATCAGAGTACCAGCAACGATTGCATTGAATACAACGTTAATCATAGTAACCTCCTAAAAGTCCGCATCGTCACCGAAGTGTGCGCGTGCGGCGTTAACGTCAACCAACTCGTCTTTGTCTGGTGCACAGTCATCGCAAAACCACATGACTTCACACACTCGACCCGTAGCACCTCGTGCCAGCCCAGCAGCGCGTAGCTGAAACGTAGGTTTAGGGTTGTTGCAGAACGCATCACACGACTTGCCGTCGTGTTGTTCAGAGTTGCAGATGATCATGTGTAGTACCTCCACAAGTGTTCCAGCAACTCCTTGCTGATCGGGTAGCGCATGGTGTACCAGCGACTGATGTGGCCATTGAACTCCATACCGCGTGCCTTATCGGCCCTGATGAGGGCCTTGAGCGCATGCCACGAGTCAATAGACTGCGGGCGGTTGTGGTACAGGGGAAGGAAGTCACTCGTTTCGTCCAACACGTGTACAACACGCCCGTGGGTCTCAAACTTGTTGTGTTCAATACAATGCATGTTAATCTCCTCAGTTAAATTCAAAAATAGGATGCCTCTACAGCGAGCGAAGCGAGCTTCAACATCCTGAGCAGGCAAAAAAGGGGCACCGACCCGAGGGCCGGTGCCGATGTGTCTACAGGCTCAGCGTGAGCGGAACCTGCTCGATGGTGGACTTGACCACCTGCACGTAATCGCCACGGAACTCGTGGGTCTTACGAAAGCCAGCCATGGCGTAGGTCGTCCCCGCATCCTCGGAGGAGTCCTCGGTCGCCTTGATGTAACCCAACAATACAGGCGCGTTGGGGTTCCTGGCGTTGGACTTGCTAAGGACGCCAGTGTAGAGCACTTTCGTCTTACGCTCGCGACCCTGCGGCGCACGCTGCACCTGGATGGCCCACGAACCGCCCTCAGTGCGTTTCGCAGCCAAACGTAAGCCACCGGTGTTATCGGGGCCGATGAAGTTACCGCGCAGCATGCCGTCAACGGCGACCCCAGGGTTCTCGGGGTCGTTCTCAGGCCAAAGCGTACCGGAGTAGGAATTGTCAAATGTGGATTCGGACATAATAGTCTCCAACGTTGGTTAATGGGTGTAGTGCGGGTAAACGATTTTTCCCCGTACGGGTAAATTTCCGCCATCGAGAGGGAGAGCGCATGCACTCTCTCACCCGCAACTACATAAACAAGATGCCTCTAACCCGCGCGGAGCGCGGGCAGAGGCGAGTGAGCGAGGCTCACGAGATGATGACGCGTTCAGGACGTGTGCCGTGCAGTTCGTTGGCCTCGTCCATTAGCGCATCGTACGCGTCGAGGATTATCGACATGCCGCTGAGTGGGAACTGGTCCATGACGGCCTTGGCGGACTCCAGCGCGTCCATACTGACGGTACTTTTGCAGCTGCGCAAGACCTCCATGAGGCATTTCGCCGTCTTCAGGTCGTGCCCGTTGCGCGAGCGAATGACCTTAATGGCCTCGATAGCCCCAAAATGGGCCGTGGTGTATACACGCATGTTAACCTCCAAAGAAGTAGTAGATCAGAAGGAAGGGAGCGGACATGAGGGCCAGGAAGATGGCAACATCACGTAAAATCCTCCCATACACAACAAACCTCACCCACACTCGGTGAGGCCAGAGAGCATCTCTAGGCATGGCTACCCCCAAAGTATCTCAGGATCGTTGGCCCGCTCAGCGGCGCGGACGAGTTTGAAGAGCATGTCAAACCGCTCCTGCAAGAAAGGGTCACGACAGTGACGCATGGCAGCGCGTAGCGCCGCGTGGAACTCA
>JBDGYW010001417.1:0-2049 GCA_039588935.1 Gemmatimonadota bacterium
TGGTGAACCACAAACAACCCTCGGAGGCGTTTCGGACGGCATTTTGCAATTCGCCGGAGGAATGATTGGCATTGGCAAGTTTGCCGGTGTAGTGAAGCTGGGTAAGACTGGAATGACATTACTCGGTACAAGCAGAGGCTTGTCGCGCGGCGAGCAGTTCCTAAACTTCACTTTGCGTGGAGCCATCGTGGACGGCGCAATGTTCGATCCGATGGAAGACACGTTGAGTGAGCTGCTGTCCCAAGTGGGACCAGAGTTCTCTCAAGAGTTCTTCAGCTACCTCGCAACCGAGGAAGGCGACACCGAAGCCGAAGCACGATTCAAGAACGTCATTGAGGGTGCCCTACTCGGGTCCGTCCTCGATGGTGTAATCCTTGCTGGCTCTAGCGCACTCCGCAAGAGCAAGTGGCTTGTAGAAGCACTACGTAAAGGTGACGATGCTACAGCAAATCGAATCGAGCAAGGCATTGTCGAAGACTTGCAGAGGGCTGCCGACGCTGTAGAAGCGAAGGATGCCCCGGTGAGTGCGCAGCCTCGACGCGATAGGTCTGCACGCCTGCGTGAGCAGGGTGCGGTAATGACTGAAGAACAGATGCGTACGAAGAACGTCACCGCTACGCGAGTAGAGAGCGGACGAGAAGGCGTAATGCGCTACAACCTTGAGACACCAGACGGTGCAAAGGGTTGGGCTGACGTGACTGTTGAAGGTAACAGAGCACATGTGCACATGATCACAGCAACGCACGGTGCTGGCGGTCGGCTCTTGCAGACGGTTGACGAAACAGCAGGAGCACTTGGCCACCGCGCCATCGCTGATCTGAAAGCCGCGTTCATCGACGTGTACGATATCGACTCATTCATGTTCGTACGTCAGAAGCAGACAGGTGCCAAGGTACGTGACCGCCCCGTCACGCAGACTGCAGAGGAGCGAGCGACCGAAGGGCTGCCGATGCTGGACGTCGAGGCTTCGCCCAACGCACCGCGCATGGACAACTATGGCGATGCGACAGCCCACGCTGGCTCCGCTGAGCAATACATGCGAGTGGTCGACGAGGCTTCACCAAGACTCACTAACGAGCAGCGGGCGCTGTGGAAGAAGACAGCAGGTCAGCTTGCTCGCGTTGAGAGCATTGAAGATTTCAATCGCGTGCTAAATGGCACGATGATCAACTTCAGATACACAGCAGGGGGCGCAGACGCCCGACGCTCTATTCAGGCTATGATAGATGCTATGCCTGCTGAGTTCTTAGCAGCAAAGGGAATCACGACTCACGACATGACGCGTGCAGTTGCGCGGCAGATGTTCCCCGACATGAATCCTGATGAGATCATCACCGCAATGGCATCGGTAGCGGGAGAGACTGACAAGATTCTCCCCACGATCCTCGCCTCGCGTGGGCTGCTGCAAGACCTGGGTTCCCAGGTAACTGCGTGGTCACGCAAAGTGGATATGAACCCCAACGACAAGCTCGCGATGGATGCGTTGGGTCTCACGTTGGATCGTATGTTCGCGCTCGGACGTTCGCTCATCGGCGGTGTGGCTGACGTAGCTCGCACGCTCGAAGGGCAGAAGATCGCGATCTCGGGAACGAAGGAATTGAAAGAAGGACTGACAGAGTTTGGTGCACTAGCCGCACGCGTACCAGAAGTTGGTCGTGCGTCGTTCGAAGGTATGGAGCACGTGAACATTCGTGCATTGGCTCGACGCATTCGCATGGCAGACGGTGATCCGAACATCATCATGAAGATGCTGAAAACGGAACGTGGTCTCGCTGCGGCGAAGGCAGCCGGTAAGACCAAGCTGTACACCAAGTGGCTTGAGTTCTACATGAACAACCTGCTCTCTGGTCCGCTGACGCACATGACGAATATCGTCACCACTGCGATGGGAACCTTGCAGCGACCAGTTGAGATGTTCTGGGCCGGTATACGCTCGGGAGACACCGCGCTACGACAAGAGGGCTGGGACACGATGGTAAGTCTCGGACTATCGATGGGTGACTCGTTCAAGGCAGCATGGAAGGCACTGAAGACCGGAGAGAACGCGCT
>JBDGYW010001418.1:0-2049 GCA_039588935.1 Gemmatimonadota bacterium
GGGTCACCGTGGTGGAGTGGATTAGTTCCCGAATCTTGTACGGCGCGAACCGTGCAGCGAGCCGGTAGTTGGGTGTTGCGGCCGCGTCGTCGATACTCACAACCGAACGCATCATGTCTTGGGCCGCGACTGGCTGGGCGTGAAAGGCTCCGCCAGTCAACATCAGGCAAGCGAAAAAAGCGTAGCACTGTTTCATATTTGAACCCTCATTTTGGGAAGCCGCAAACCACCATTTGACTACGCACACTAGAGGAACGCAGAAAGCTTACAGTGACAGGCGCGCAATAGCGAGGCAACGAGCCCGCCGCTTGCAGCCCACTCACTACTCACCACTCACTGCTCGCTCCTATGGCACCGCCCTCACCATTGCGCTGGCGGTAGCCGCGAGAATCTCCACTGCCCTGAACACATGTCCGAGCCTCACATTTTCGTTCTTTGCATGCTGGTTGTTGTCATGGTTGACCGTCGGGACGACCACAAAGGGTGCGCCTAGGATCTCTGTGTAGACCCACGCCGGCCCGGAGCCGCCCATCGTCGGACTGATTACCGGCTCACCCAACCCAACGCGTTCCAACGCTACCATTAGGCCTTGTGCCGCTGGCGAAGACAAGGGAGTTCGCCCGGCAGGATACCCACTACCACCCTCGACTCTGATGAGCCTAGGCGTGTTCACACGAGTCGCAGAATCGGGTTCCTCCCGGACAACCGTGTATCCTTGCCGCTCGATATGTCTCACCAGTTTCTCCACCTGACGCGCAGGATCGTTCCCCGAGACCAGGCGGAGGTCGAGTTCTGCGATCGCGACGTCTGGCACGGCGTTGCGCGACATCGCGCCAACAAACAGGCTCTGAAAGCCCTGAACATTCAGAGAGGGTCGTGATACCCGTTCCAGCCGAGTTTCACCCGTGCCTTCAACTGAGCCAAGCTGGAGTTGCAGCCGGCGGGTTTCGTCGTCGTGCGGGTAGGTGTCAAGCGCCGCGCGCTCTTCCGGCCCGAACTGGACAACGTCATCCTCCCAATCCTCAACCAGTATCTCTCCATTCGGCCCCTTCATCGTTGCCAGCAGTTGAGCGAGGCGCAGTGCCGGGTTCGGAGCCCAATTCCCATAATGACCTGAATGCAGCGCGACGATCGGTCCGTACATTGTCAACGTTGCCCCTGCAAAACCGCGGAGACCGAAGTCGGCGGTGGGGCTCCTCGACGGATGTATCGGCCCGTCCGCCATCACCACGAGGTCCGCTGCAAATAATCCGCGGTTCTGACGAACCAACTCGCCCAAGTGGGGCGACCCAGCTTCTTCCTCCCCCTCGAACAGGAACTTCACCCGGTTCGGGGGTGAGATATCAGCCTCCCTCCAGGCGTCGAGCATATGCAGGAGAGCAATGATAGGGGCTTTGTCATCACTCGCGCCACGAGCGTAAACACGCCAGTCCGAGTTGACTACGCCCCCTGGCTCGGGCCAGTCGGCAAGGATCTGACCACCCGCCTCCATTGATTCAGTGCGAAGGATCGGCGTCCACGGATTGTCTTGTTCCCACTCGGCAGGGTTGGCAGGTTGGCCGTCATAGTGACAATAGAAGAGGACGGTCGGCAACGAAGGATCTCCGATCTCACCGTAGACGACCGGCGGGCCTCCGGTCTCCAACACGCGCGTGGCAATCCCTCGTCTCTCCATCATGGAGGCCAGAGCCTCGGCGTTTCGTCTGATGTTGAGCTCATCCGACGCGACATTGGGGATCGCAACGAATTCGCGTAGCTCGGCGACGATTTCAGCGCGATGTGATTCCACGTACACACGTGCTGCTTCGACTGGATTCTGCGCCGTAGCATCGGTCAGTGACACCGCTGCAACGATTGACATAACAACTGAGATCTGGTGTTGTCGCTTCATGCGAGTCATCCTAAGAAGTTGAGCTGAAGATGTTCCGGCCGGCTGATGCATGCAACAATAACCAACCCCATCATGCCACTGCGCAACATTGATCTGGCTCCATGAATCCGGCGTCCTCCCACATGGTTCGGATCTCACTCCGTGCCTCTGAAGAGCCA
>JBDGYW010001419.1:0-3859 GCA_039588935.1 Gemmatimonadota bacterium
TCACCGTGCGCCGAGCAGTGGATGATCAGACCCGTCGCGCCCTGGCTGTAACCGCGCGGGCTGACAGTAATCAGTCGGGTGCTCCCGTCAATCCCGTTGTAATACTCGCCGCCGCCATAGCCACCAGAAGGGTATGCGAAGTCGCTGTCACTACCCACCGTGCCGATCAGGGCCATTTCGGTGGTCTCGTCAAAGACCTGGAACAAAGTAGCGTTGCTGACCGCAGCCGTGCCGTCAGGGTGGAAGTAGAGCCAGAACGTCGGCGTGCCCGTAACGCTGTCGTTGTCGGTCATTCCGAACACACGATAGTCGTCTGGGTTGATCGGTGCGGGGGCACCCGGTCTAAGGCCGGGCGGCACTACGGTCGTAGTCACATCAGTCAGGGTCGGGACGGCGGTCGGCGATGAGAGACTGACGTGCCAGCACACAAGCCCGTTGCTTCCAACAGGGTTCGGGCCACCGGGTCCAAACAACAAGACGCTGTTGTCTGCAATCTGTATCGCACAACCGCTTCCCCCGGCGCTGTTAGAGCGCATGTTTGTCGAGGGCATCCCGGTTATCGACCAGATGCCGAGAGCAAATTCCTCAATCGGAGTGGGGACGGAGTTTCCGATGAAATTGGCGAACAGTCTGTCCTCTAGTGTGAATCGGGAAGGATAAGATCGGCCAGTTCCTGATGGGGTCGCAAGGGCGACGGTCGACAACGTAGCCGGGTTGAACGTGTGCCGGTTCGCGGCGCCATTGCCTGTCTTGGAGCATAGGTGGACGATGCCCTTGTAGACGAACAGGAAATAGGTCTCGCTGTTCGTGAACGTGGCGGCGGATACGGTCGCAGTCCACGTCCCGTTCACTCCAGCGTCAGGATCGTAGCGGTAAAACCGATCACCAACGCTCGTGTTCATCGCGAACACAAGGTAGTCCTGAGCGGACGTGTTGACGACAACGAGCCCGCTGTAGGCCATTGGCTGACTAACCGCCATGGCGATAGCGCCAGTGCCCTGTCCACCCTTCGCAGACACCCCACTGACCCAAGTGTTCGTCCCGCCCTCATCGAAGACGTAGCACGTAAGCTCGTCATTCGCAGACACGCCAAGGAAATAAAGCTGACCCCTGAACCTAACCACAGACTTCCTGGGACTGGTACCGGCGGCCCTACCCGAGTCGTGACCACCGGCCACGTTAGGTCCGATCTGGGAAAAGAACTGGCCTCCGTCGAGCGTTCCGACCCGGGCCGCGCCGCCGTTGGCTAGGCCGCGAACATCGGCGCAAAGAACACTGGGTGGCATGATAATTCTCCTTTAGGCCGGGGCCGAAGACACGAACGGAAGGCATTGCCCGCCGTAGCAGATTTGATCGCTGGCATCCACGTCACCCGCACGCTTCAAAGTTGGCTTGCCGCCTTTGGGTGACATGACTTCAACCTCCGCATCTTCGTCCGCGCGCATGGTGTTGGGCGCAGTGCCAGCGGGGGCCATTAAGTGCGGTCCGAAGACGATGATTATGTCAGCCATTATGCGATCCTCCGCGCACTGAAGTCGATTTGGCAGAGGACAAGATCGTCGCCCACCCCGTCGTAGGTGAGTAGGTCAGTGACCACGCCGACGCGGTTGATCGCTTGGCCAGAGGTTGGCTGCGATGTCCCGCCCACCTTCGAGAGAGTCGCGCGACCCGTGACCGTCGAGACGATCAACTCATCACCAATCGCAACGGTTCCCAAGAGGCCGGTGACGAGAAGCGTAGGCGCCTCCTCACCCTGGAGAGTCTTGAGCGTCCCAACCGTCGCGTCGGCTACTCCTGCGGGATCACGAATGATACCCATCGGCCGAGACGCCACCGCTGTGGGAGTTGAGATGTCACACGCCACAAAGGTGCTGCCGGCGGCACCAAGTGCGGATCTCAAGCCAGGAGCCACGAAGCAAAACTGGCTCCTTCGGGTTCTCGATGCCAGCGGCCACTGCCGCTGCTCGCGACTCCGGTTCCATCTCCGAATGAAGCTCGACGTTCAACGCGCAAGTGAACGATCCATTGGGGTCGACATCGCCTACCGGAATCTCAAACGAGAACTGCGTGGACGATGTGGACTCATTGCTGATCTGAACAGTGAACTGCTCTGCGGGTGCACCGCGCGCACCGAAGTACCTGAGCCTGAGCTTGTAGAGCGAACTCAGATAACAGCCCTGAACGTCAAAGCACACACGGAACTTGGTGACCCGCATACGGGGGACCATCGCAGGTGCAAACGTGATGTTCCCGTCCGTGGTGACGAGCAGGCCGGTAGCAAGTCCAAGGTTGTTCACCGCCCAGTCGATACCCTCCCCGGTGTCGACTGGGAACAGCGTCCGAACAGGGTAGTGCTCGGTGTTCCTGAACTGTGACGCCTTCGGTTTACCGCTACGCCTTGGACTGACGGCCTGATCGTTCATTACGACTCGTAGACCGCGATCAACTCATCGCTCGTGTCGAGGTCAGGCGCCGTGCCGCTGCTCGCGAGCCAAGTGATTACCTGACCAGCAACCGTGTAGTCGTTGCCGGCACCCTGAAGGAGCAAGATGCCGTTGAGGAACAGCCTCACGGCTGCGTTGCTGGTCGGCGTGTTATTCAGTGTGTCGGTGAGTGCGGTGTCCGTCCCAGTGATGTTCTGGGTCGTGACCGTCTCCTGTTCCGGGGTACCGCCAGCCGCAGCGAGGGCGTTGTCGATACCCAGGAGGTGCGAAGCTAGGTCTTTGACATCAACACCAGTACCCGCAACGCTCCGCGTGTAATTCGTTGGGACCTGATCGACGGAGACCAAATCGCCGTCGATGCTCACACCGTTAGCACCGACAGCAAGAGCAGCAGAGTCATCTGTCGCCACCGTGTCTGGTTCGACATCGACTTGCCACGAGTTGGTCGAATTCTGGACCAGACCGTTGCCGGCGACCTCACTACCGTCAACCTCCAGGTCATCCGCGTTGACCTGCACACCCCGGTTGATGTCGCCGACGTTGAGCGTATTGCCGCTCTTAGTCAGACCGGCGCCAGCGTTGATCTGACCAGCGCCCGTGAACTGGATCCACGTCCCCGTCGGAACAGTTCCGTCGAACACGTAGCCGTTGTTGTTGTCCACTGGGTCGGTGTCCCCGACGTTGCCGCTGACAAGCACGGCATACCCATCCAAAGGGGAAACCAAACTGGCAGCGGTCAAACTGGCGCCGTCAAATTCGGCGACCTTTCCTTCGTCTTGCGACGTGGTGTACGGTGCGATGAGTGGTGTGACCGTGTTGAGAAGGACGCGCGTCCCTGCCGGTGGGAACCCACCGGAGTTGCTGGTGATCTTGACCCAGTTGGCACCGTCGTACTCCACGATGTCGCCGACCGCAATGGCGAGCGCACCGGGGTTCAACGTGCCGTCGCCATCAACAGCACTGACCACGTAGGAATCGCTTATAGCCGGCGAGAGCGCCTCCAACGCCACTTCACCGAGGTTCCCGATCAGGTCGATGCACACAACCGGGTCGATCCACTGGAGACCACTGACAGCCGCGTCGAGTTGACCCTTGTTGACCCCGTCATTCGGGTCGACGCCGTTGCCGAGGTTGGTGAGCTTGAACGAGCCCATCGGGAGGTTCGCCGTGGGCGTAACGGAGCCATCACGCTGAAGGAAATCAGCGCCCTCCGTCAGCTTCGCGGTCGGGATGGCTCCCACAGCGAAGACAGTCCCCGAGAGCGTGGCGTCAAAAAGGTTGGCACCGAACGGTGCCCGCCCAACGGTGGTCGCACCGAAAGTTCCGGTGTCTACTTGCTTCGCGCGAATACCCATATCTTCTCCTAGAACACGTAGACGATTTCGACACTGTCGGTCGTGTCGAGTGTGAATGGT
>JBDGYW010001420.1:0-2047 GCA_039588935.1 Gemmatimonadota bacterium
GTCCGGGGCACAGTGGGGGCACAGCTCACTCCGCCCTGAATGCATCCACTGGATCAACCCTCACTGCGCGCCACGCCGGCAATAGGCAGGCTCCCAGAGCCACGACCGCGAAGATTCCGACTGCGCCCCCGTAGGTGGCGATGTCAGTGGGGCTTATCTGAAACAGCATTCCCTCGAGCAGCCGGGCGGTACCCAAACCACCTGCCAACCCCAGTAGCGACCCACCTCCCAGCAGCAGCATACCTCGACAGGTCACCGATTGCACCACCCTACTTCCTCTTGCGCCGAGGGCCACTCGAATCCCGATCTCGTGTTTCCTCTGGGTCACGGAATATGAGAGGACTCCGAAAAGGCCGAGCGCTGCCAAACCGGTGGCGACGGTGGCGAAAGCCCCCAACAGGGTCGTGACCGATCGCGTCCCTGCCACTGAATTCGACAAGACATCTTTCATGGTCATAGGATTGCCCAAAACGATGTCCTCGTCCACTTCCCAGATGCGTTCCTGAATGGAGTGAATCAGCGGCGTGGGATCATCCGCTGTCGCCACGGCTAGACTCATTGTCAGGCGCGGAGTCTGGGCGTATGGGAAGTACGCGGCGAGCGATCGGCCGCCAAGAAGTGAGTAGAGCATATGGTCCTCTACCACTCCAACGACTTCGAACATTGTCGCCTCTTCCGCTCCCGTGTCCACCATGATATGACGGCCCAAAGGACTCTCGTCGTCGAATACGCTTTGGGCGGTGCCCCTACTCAGGACGACAACCCGTGCAGAGCCGCGCCCGTCGGCCTCTTCAAAATCTCTCCCCGCCACAAGGGAGATGCCCATTGTCTCGAAATATCCTGGAAGAACAGCGCGCAGGTACGCCAACGGCGCATCTGAAATTACGTCAGGAGGCGCTCCCTGAGCCCAGACGCGCATGTTGCCCCCGGGCTGGAGTATGGGCAGGCGGTTGACCATGCCCACCGTTTCCACCCCCGGCAGTGCCTCGATTTCATTCTGGAGGCTGCTCAGGAAATTGATAGCAGATGCCGCGGTTGGAATTCTGTGTGCTGGAAGAGAAACCGTTGCCGTGAGGAGATTCTCTTCCCTGAAACCGGGGTCGACACCTAGCAGCTTCGCGAAACTCCGAATGAGGAGCCCGGAGGACATGAGGAGGGTCAATGAAACTGCAACCTGGAAGACCACCAGTCCGCTGCGGTACCGATTCCCCTTTGTCGAGGTACCCCCTTTGCGGCCATCCTTCAAGTCAATGGCCGGATTCGCCTTCGCTCCCGCGAGGGAAGGGAACAGCCCGAAAAAGAGGACGGTGAGGAGCGAGAGGCCCAAAGACGCACCGAGCATCGTGACAGAAAGCCCCGTCTCTCTGATCCCCAGGAGGTCCATCGAAACGAAGCTGAGGATCAACTGCTGAAGCCAAATGGCCAAAACAACTCCCATAGCCCCGGCGATCACTGCCAGGATCACGCACTCCACCAGCAGCTGACGCGCCAAACGCAACCGACTCGCTCCCATCGCTGCTCGCACGGCCAGTTCCGAGATGCGCGTGGATCCCCGGACCATAAGTAGGTTTGCCACGTTGGCGCACGCGATGAGTAGAACGAGGAAGATAGCTCCAAGCAGCAGCAGGAGGGACGGTCGATACGCCTCCACCGTTGCTTCGAGCAGACCGTCGAGTTGCAGTGCAAAGTCTTGGTTCGTTTCCTGGTAGGCATCCTCGAGTTGCGCCGATATCAGGGCGACTTCTGACCTGGCGGCGTCAAGCGTTACATCGTCGGCCAATCTTCCCACCAAAAACCAGTTCGTGTACCTGCGGGAACTCGGATCTGCCTCTCCCGGCCAGGGCGGAACCCAGATGTCGACGTCGAACCACAAGCGGAACCCCACGGGCATCACTCCCACCACGGTGAGCGGATTTCCATTCACCGAGAGCGTTTGCCCCAACACATCGGGAGATGCCCCGAACGATCGGTTCCACAAGCCATGGCTGATGACAACCTCACCGCCGCCACGAGGTTGTTCATCGAGAGTCGAAGAGCGGCCCAACTG
>JBDGYW010001421.1:0-2047 GCA_039588935.1 Gemmatimonadota bacterium
TGGTGAACTTCATCCCGTGGGTGATGGTGTTCCTGGCGAATTGAGCTGGAAATGGCAGCCGAACTGTGAACCGCCTGGCCATCTTAGTTCTCACCACATTCTTGAAGGGCGTGGAGAACCCGTTCAGGCTCACATCCAGCGACGCCAAGATCGCCGCTAGGGCCGGAATTGCTCCACGAGTTGATGAGGCCCAAGGGGTAGATACCGCGGGGGTCTGTCTTGGGGTCTGTAAAGTACGGCTTATTACGACATGGATGTCGTAAAAGTACGGCACCGACGCCCGGAATCCCTCGAAAAACCGACAAAATGTCGTTTTTTCCATCCCCCTGAGTGACAATGGGGTTCAGGGGGTCGTGGGTGGTGCTCCGCTCGCCTACGGCGATGCTCGCAGTGCTTCGCAACAAATCCCACCGTCCCGATTCCTAAGTCCCGATCTGACAACAACTTGTCGGATCGGGGCTTTTTGTTGCGAAGAATGGGGGTCTGTTTCTCAGACAAATCAGCCCATTACTGCGGCGTCTATGAACTTGCGAAGCTCATTAGCTATCACCTGCTGCCGATCTACAGATGTATCTCTGAGTCTGTGAACTGGCCAGTCGACAATAAGTCGTTGTGGGTTAAATGCTTACGTGTAGTGGTGGAGCGCATTCCAACGAAACCTTGCACGGTTATGTGATTTATTATAGTTTGTAGTGCGAACTATAATAATTTCTGTTGGAAACTATTATGTTGCATGGGAATAGGGGTACAAACGACGCACTAAACGCGTTGGGTGATATACTTGAGGCAAAGGGTGAGTCTTTTGCCATTGTGATCGTGGGCGGTGCCGCGCTCAATCTTCTCGGCATCGTGGATCGAGTGACACGTGACGTTGATGTCATCGCACTCGGTGAACCGCCAAACTCTGATAATCCCACCCTTCAAGAGCCAAGTGAGTATCTGCCGCCGGACCTCGCGGCAGCAGCAGCGCTGGTAGCTCGAGATCTCGGGTTCGACGCGGATTGGCTGAACACAGGTCCAGCGCTTCAGTGGAAACAAGGCCTGCCGCCAGGATTGGAACAGCGGGTTCGTTGGCATAGCTACGGGAACCTCAATGTGGGAGTCGTTGACCGACGTGATCTCGTCCTGTTGAAGCTCTATGCAACAGCTGATTCGACCGGTCCGGAGAGCGTACACTACCAAGACCTCATTGCGCTAAATCCGTCCGCTAATGAACTGAACACGGCGAGAGACTGGATAAAGACTCAGGATGCATCTGAAGATTTTCACGAAGTTGTCGATCAGGTGATTGAACATGTCTACAGAGACACTCGTCAAAGTAGCGGATAGAGTTCGGGAGGCCGCATCTACCGTGGCGTGGAGGCAGTGGGCAACGCTCGGCAGCATGGCTGAGAGCCAAACAGCTGCCCGGTCGATGATCGATCCAGAGGCTTTGGTGCTCATCACTCTGTCGCTCTCGCGTTACGAGAAGAGATTCTGGGATGTTCTGACTGGTTGGAGTTCAGTGGGCGTGAGACTCCTGAGCGTTCAAAGAATGAAGAATCTCACCGGTTCTTACCCGGATTCGACGCGGAAGCTGGCTAGCGAATATGCCTACTTCGCTCACGATAGTGTCGGTGACCGCCGGTGGAAGAGTCTATGCAATGGAAGCACCTCCTGCGAACGACCGAGCCGGGGCAAGAACTGGAATGTCGAGATTGATCTTTCTAGCGAGGCGGCACTAATGGTCCGGCTGCGACGTGGCATAGGAGTCAACATGCGAGCCGATGTTTTGTCCGTGCTGCTTGCGCACCGGGGCGAAGCAGTGTCCGTGAGACGTCTAGCTGAGGCGTTGAAGTATACGGTTGCGGCGACAAGACGAGCTGCAGAGCATTTGGCCAGTGCTCAATTCGTACAGGTGTCGAGAAGCGACGTGCCAGACACCTACACTGTGGATCCGAAGGCGTGGGGTCGTTTGTTAGGGCTTGAAGGACCTCCTCCCAAATGGCTCCGATGGCAGGAGCTGTTCGAGTACCTGGCCGCGGTTGATGCCTGGGAGAGGTCGTCA
>JBDGYW010001422.1:0-2557 GCA_039588935.1 Gemmatimonadota bacterium
GCGCATCCGAGAGTGGCTGAGCAGCACCGTTGGCGGCTGCAACACCGCGGACGAGCAAGATCTCGAGGGTGGCCGCGTTGTTCACCATGAGAAAGTGGGTGTACACGTCTTCGTCGACGACCAGGTCGACTGCGGAGACATCAGTGCCGTCAGGCAGAATCTCAGCGTCACCAACTACGTCGGCTGCGCCGGCGTAAGCGAAGTGCACACCATCAGCAACGACATCACCGGCGGAGAGGTTGACGCGACGCGCTGCGACCACACTGGGCGTGGTGGGGTCAGATGCCACAACACCTGTCACAGCGCGATTTCCGGCCCAGCGCATGATTGCGGCCACGCCTCCGTATTCAGCGTCGCCTTCTTCGGTGTCCGATTGGACATCGATGACGAATTCGGCCACGCCGTTGGCGTCCTCACGCGACCCAAGGTCGTCGAGTTGGTCTTTGAGGTTGTCGATCGTTTTCTGTGAAACGTCGAACGTCGACGTAGCGCTGGCGGGCAGATCTTCCGAGAAGGACGTTGCCGGATCGGAGATCGCCGACGGACTCGTGGTGTTGTTCGTGATTACCAAAACGGGCATGGCAGCTCCTGAAGGTTGAGAGGATCAGCACGATGTCTGAGTTTACTTAGTCTCCCTTAGGACAGCAAGGCACCGTAGGGATCACATGCGAGCCAGCCTAAGCGTTCGAGAGTAGATGATCAACACTTACTCCGAGGTGTACGACGTATGCAACGTTTTCCCAGGATTTGTGTGGGATGGGTAAGCCCTGCGCAGCTATCTTGAGGTCTACCCAGTGCTTTTCTGGGATAGGGATTTCACGCTGGAGCAGTGAGTAGAGCCAGTCGACGTACTCGGCTGCAGTCTCGGTGCTGTTGAACACGTACTCGAGACGCGCGTCACAACCTGCGCAGTACGTCGGACCGTCCATGCAGAAGAAAGGGCCGTCGCTGATGGTGGTTTCGCAGCACTGGGGACAGCAGTAATCGCCCGATTCATCTAACAAACACGGTTGTAGACGTTCTTCGGAGCGTACGCGCGCTATGATATCGTCAATCTCCTTCAGGAGGAGATGAGCCTCCATGTGTTCCTGGCTTCGAATTCGGACGTGAGAGATTGTCATGGCGTTGGACCAAGATGCGCTGGCTCCCAAGGTTGTTGCGTTCTTCCGGCACAAGAGGTGGCGGAAAGAGAACCTGGTCAACATCCTACGAGAGTTCTTCCGTGAACTGTTCGAGCATATCCAAGCTGAGCTCGAAATTACAAACCTCGCCAAGGCCTGGGACAATTTCGACAAGGATGATCTGAATCTTCAGACGTTCACGGTTGGAACTTCGAGAACGTCTGCACAAACTGCGTACTCAGTTGGAGCTACTTCTGACGAAGTAGTGCTACAGGACACCGGCGTGGGTATCGGATCGAATTACGCGCATTTGTTGCCGGGTACACCGCTTACTGGTCAGCGCGTGACGATCAAGGACACGTCGGGCAATGCGAACAACCGGAACATCGTCATCAACGGCAATGGCAACAACATTGACGGAGCGGGATCGGTGTCGATTACTGCGTCTTACGGCGCAGCGAGGCTACTCTTCGACGGGAGCAACTGGTTCATCATTTGACGCTTCCATCATCTCTGCGAGCATCGCTTCAGTGACCGCGGGCTTGCCACGCACCGTGGTCTCGATGAACTCGATCTCCTCGTCGGTGATACCGAGGAACGGGATGCGCTTGGCGATTTTTCGGATCACCACTTTCGTGAAGCGAATGACCTTGCCGTTCTTGCTGAGCATGTAGATTTTGATGGTGAGCCACCCGACGAGCAACCCGCCCAGACTACCGAGTCCTGCACCGCCGAGACTACCCGTCGCCATCTTTGCACCCCACGGTGTCGTGGCTACGAGAGCAGGGAAGATAGCCCACCCCGTTGCGACGCCCATGATCTGAGGGAACGCTTTGACGACGAGCTCTTGGTCCTCTTCCGCTTTGATGAGTCGACGAATAAACGGCTTCGCTGACTCCGTCATCACAAAGAGGATGAAGCACCAGAGAACAGTACGAGGGTCAGACCGATGTGGTTGTAGGCGAAGTCGCCGAGCGCGGAGATCCACCCTGAAATCATCTTCAGAGCTCCCGCAAATGTGATGTCATTCATCGCTACCTTCCGGATGTTTCTGGGCCCATAACAGTGCCCCAAACGGGATTCCCACCAAGAAGGGTATCATTGGGTGGATCCGCGGCAACACTCCCGCAACATTTGCGCCAGCTAACGCTAATCCCAGTATAGCTAAGATTGCGGGAGACCACGGCACAAAAGTGGCCACACAATGCACCGAAGGCCCACGTGAATGCCGGTGCGCTCCATCCCCAGTCTCTTAGTGTTTCGGATTCCGTATCACCCGGCGTCGGCTCAATGACGACGTAGATGTCCCAGCCTATCCAGACAGCGATAGTTCCGAGAATGAGTGCGCTAGTCACCCTCTTCGTTAGACTCAGATTCTGCCACCAGTTCTTCACGCTTGGCCTTGATCAGGTCCTGCATGGCGATCGACCCGATCT
>JBDGYW010001423.1:0-2045 GCA_039588935.1 Gemmatimonadota bacterium
GACCCAATCGGCTCATAGCACTGCTCGGCGGAAGAGATGTCTTCCGACTACCTTTGCGGTATCTCTCGCAAGCTTCACTATACTCATTTGATCTCAATACCATACGCACTCACTGTCGCCCCTGCAACTTCCCCGTAAAACCCAAACCGCACGACCATGCGCACGGCTGATACCCGCGCCAATCGTACCCCACGCCACCCCACCTCAAAGCCGCGACGCAATCGAAGCCGGCAGATCGAATAACCGGTTAGACAGATACCGTGATATTGAGCATGTCCCCGTTCCGAAAGATCCCAGCGAAAAAGGCTCCTGACCCCTTTTCCCCGACGAATCCGCGGCAACGGACCGGTCTCTTGTGAGTTATGCAATTATGCAACTACGTCCCCTCCCATGAAAGTGTTGTGCCGGCCCGATAGCTAGGTCACCTTATCATGTTCTCTAACGCCGAGTTGCACTCATCCTCCCATGCGTCTCTCGAGGAGACAGAATATGTGTAGGAGTGCCAAGGCGATCAATCTAATCCAGGAGCGTCAATTCGCGCTCAGGGGACGTCCCGATCGTCCTTGGACTCGTCGTTCAGGTTCTGACACAAATTCCTCTCTCTTCTTAAGACACCAGTAGACCGAGCGCAGGAGTTCGCGCGCCAGCGCAACACGTGCTATCTTCACGCCCTTCCGCTTCATCAACCGCCGATAGAATGTTCCGTGCCGGCTGTAGGTGTGTCCGTAGTGCGTTGCCGCTTCCACCATGACCCATCGGAGCCATTTCGATCCTCGCCGCGTGATCCTCCCGTGCCGAAGTGTCTGCCCGGACTGGTACGTCGACGGACACAGTCCTGCGTAGCTCACCAGGTGCTCCGGCGAGTTGAATCTGTCGATGTCGCCGATCTCGGCAACGATCAGCATTGCCGAGAACGTTCCAATGCCCACCATGGGAGTCAGCAATCCCACTCGTGGATCCTTCTTGGCCACTGCCTCGATACGCTTGCTCGCCTTGTGGATCTCCGAGCTCAGAATCTCGTACACCTTCAGATCCTGCCTCAGCTCCACTCCATACGGCGCTCGCAGCTCGAGTTGATCCAGGAAGGTAAGGCCCTTCTTGCCGAAAAGATCGCCAACCACCGGTGTTTCTGTTCCGGTCTTCCCGAGCAGGCTCTGAATCCTGTTCTTCACCTGCGTTCGCATTCCCACCAGAAACGTCCGGTGCCGCAATAACTCTCGCAGCTCACGCACTTCCCTCGGCGGTATCCAAGCCTGTGGTACGAGGTCAGCTCGCCCCAAGTGAGCCAGTATCCCTGCGTCTATCTTGTCCGTCTTGATCCGAGCATGGGCGATCGCGCGGGTCTGCAAAGGATGCGCCATCTGGATCTCGTCTACCTGGCCCTCCAGAACATCGTAGATGGGCTCCCACGCCCCGCATGCTTCAAACACCACCCGTACGGGGCCTTGTAGGTCTTTCAGCCAGGCATGTATGTGCTCTCGATCGTTCTCGTACTTCTCATCGCGTACGATCTCACCTGTCGATGCCGTTACCGCAGTCCAGTGCGAGCTCTTCTTCCCCAGATCCAGTCCAACAACCGTCTGTGGTACCATTTCCGTGTGCCTCCCTTTTTTGGATTGTGCTCGGCTCCATCATACGGAGCCTGGGAGGCACAACACTTTCATCACATCTATTCCGGCGCCCTAACTCCCAAATCGACCTGGTCAATCACCTCAGTAGAAGATCGTGCAGATCGCCGCGCCCGTCACGGCGCCCGCCAGAGCTCCCAGCAAGAACCCCTCGAGACGACGTTCGCGACGAACGACATGCGGAATTCCCCATTCGTCCCTCTCGATCTTGACTTTGCCCAGTTCATATCCCGTCGCGCCACCAACAAGAACACAGGACGCCATCGTCAGTGCTATGCTCTTCGCGGCCGGCCACGTTGCTTCCTCACTCTCGCTGCTCCACCGCCTGTATTCTTGAACCGGTTCCGATTGGAAGACACTCGCCACCCGTAGTTCCGAGGACGCAATCAGTGTTGGCTCTGCACTCGCGAAGTCCGG
>JBDGYW010001424.1:0-2045 GCA_039588935.1 Gemmatimonadota bacterium
ACCTCGAAGGCCCCGCCGGGCCCCGTGACCTTCGCGACGTGCAGAAACGTCTTGGTGGCAGCCGTCCCGCCCGTGCTGACCCTCAGGCGTGGAATACCGAAAGTATCCAACTGTCCAGTCGCGTTCGACGGGTACGCCGTATGGATCACCAGATCACTCCCCCCGTTTGAAACACGAAAGTCCCTGCCCGAACCGCTGGGCGTGTGGTCCATGTAGACCTGAAATACCTTGTCGAGGGCGGGATTGAAGGTGGTGCCGCGGTCCATGACCACAAGGGCCAGCTCGCGCTTCAGCAGGAAGAACTCTCGCTCTTTGTGAGCGACTGTGTTGCCGCGGTACGACGGCTGCGCCAGGTAGACGTCGGACATGTCCCCCGCAAGGTATAGGTATTCAGGCGTGCTTTCGAGGTGCTCGATCTCGGACGCACCCCAATAGAGCTTTCGGTCGTGCCCCAGCGGGATGTCGAGGACGTTGTGTTCGAGATCGGTTCTGAGTTCCCCTCTGCCGGTTGCCAAGGATTTGTCCGCCGCCAGAACGCCGTCTTTGTAAATGATAAAGTGGCCCAGCCCGTTGTGGCCGTGGTCGGTATTGAGCACGCCGATCCGGAAAGCCATCCAGCAGTCGCCGGAACTCCAGCCGGTTCGCCATACCAGGACCTGAGAGCCGTCCGCGAAGTGGTAGTCGGGCAGCCGGTTGCGGTCGGCTCCCGCCAGTCCATCGTCGTACCAGAGCAACTCGTGGAAGATCTTATAGGGTAAAGTCGTGCTCGACGAATACGCGTTGACCCACGCCTGACCAAAGTTCTTGATCTCGGGATCGGTAACATCGCGCGACGCGTTCATCGCCAACAACATCGGGATCCTGCTTTTGTCGTTGATCGCGTTGATCGCGGCCCCGTCGCCTTCGGCAAACATATTGACACCGTTCGGATACGTCGAGTAGATCATGAACTTGACCGCATCCTCGGGCCAAACGAAATCGCTGTACGCGTTCGGGTCCTCTACCGAGCGGATGGCAATCAATGCCGAGCTGAGCATATCCGTGTTCACGAAGCCGTACGCAGTCCCCTCGTTCCACATTCCGCCTTGCGCCCGTCCCGTGTTGTTGTCCCATAGCGACCAGATGATTTGTTCGCCTTTACAGTAACGCATGGCCTGCTCGAGCATCGTGTTCTTCGCGTAGTCGAGGTAAGTCGGAGCTTCGGGGTTGTGGTGGTACATAGCGTAAGCCGAGACCAGCAACCCAAACATATCACCGTAATAGTAGTTGTTCGACGGATCGTGGAACGACCACGTGTGGGTAGAGGTGAGCATCCCGTTGCACAGCTCGTCGAGACCTCCGATGATCGTCTGGCGGTCGGCCGACGACATCGCGTCCCAGCACCAGTCGAGTGTGAGCGCCATGCCGGGCAGCGCATAACGCGTCTGATACCACGTCCAGTAATCCATCCATTCAACGAGACCGCCGTGAGGCGGATTGTTGATGATATAGGTAACCACCGATACCGCCTTGTCGGCGTACCGCTGGTCGCCCGAGGCCTGATAGGCGAGCGCGAAGTTGGCAACCTTGAGAACTCCCATGCCGTACGCTTCGTCGCTCAGGAAACTGCTGTTGGAGGCGCCGAGGTTCTGTTCGCACCAAGTTTGCACCGTCCGCCAGGCCTGGGTGTTTCGAGCTACCCTGTCGGCGAGCTCGGCCCTCTTGGCCGGCGTGAGCCAGATCCTCGGGTGGGCCTGTGGCACTTGTGCAACGGCCGTCTCGCACAATGAGACGCCGATCAGCATCACGAGTAAAATCAAGACCGGTTTGTATAAATCGCGGGAGACATTCATGTCAACTCCAAATCCCGATCGTAAACTATCGGGAAAATCTGGGATCCCATGGGTTGTCGACTCAGCCAACTGTCTAATAGGTTTTACGCATAATAAGCAAAAATTGGGCAAATCCTAGTCAAAAATGTCCGCCGCGAGGTCGAGAAATCACCCGGACGGCGGCCGTGAAAGCCCGGTCGGACGGGCCCCTCCGCCTCCGCCCGCGAGTCTGGC
>JBDGYW010001425.1:0-2045 GCA_039588935.1 Gemmatimonadota bacterium
GTTGACGATCGCCCCCACCCAGATCCCGGCGGTAAAGAGATACTCGACCCCACTCCCCGATGGCCACTGCGCCGAGGGTTGCTCGGAATAAGTCGCCGGCGAGCCGGGTCGCGATCCAAACTCACCCCAGTTACCGATGTGCATTTGTAGCTCACCCACGCTATGGACGTTGGAGCCATCCAGAACGAGCGCACGGTGCGGGCCTCCGGGGTCGTCTTTCTTTTTTTTGTTCGAGGTGGGGTACTCTCTGGCCGCGGAAGAAGCCGACAAAAGCAGCGCAGACAGCGCGGCCAGCGCAACAATACGAATAGCCGGCGAGGACATAGCGTTACCCCCTAGGTTGAAGACAAAGGTCCAACCAAACGGTCTGGCAGGGTCCTGACGAACGTGTGGGGATTTCGGGTCGCTATGTGGGGTTTCTTATGTGGGGAGACTGAGAATTACACCCAAGTGTGTGGCTATAGCGAATAAAGGGTCTCGGCTCACCCAAGTCAAGCGGGAAATCATCGGTGTCAGGCGGAGATGACACTATTGTCATCGCTTGCGTAGACGACGAACCGGCACCCGCCGATGATACGATCACCGATCTCACGCAAGAAACCGCATCGATCGATCATCTCGCGCGCGACCGGGTTGTAGTAGATGAGCCAAATCTCTCTTGGGTGCTCGGTGAGAGAGGACTTGATGTTGTCGAGCACCCGCGCCATGACGACCTCATCGAACGGGTTGAAAAAGAAAAACACCTTGTCGTCACTTTTTACATCATAGTCAATCGCGTCCGATTCGATTACTTCGATCGTCGAGGTGCCACCGCGGTCGAGATAACGCGAGACGTTTTGTCGTGCAATGTCGCACAGCTCGCGTGAGAAATCGACTCCGACGACACGCGTGAAACCGCACTCAGCCGCAAGCAGGACAACTCGGCCTTTGCCGCAGCCAAAATCGACGAACGTGCCCGATCGCGGAATACCGAATGCGGTCATCAGCTTGCGAAAAGGGCGCGCCGGCGTCGGTTCGTAACGCACGCCGCGACCCCTGTTTGGACTCGCGATGTCGAGCGTGTCCAGCTCAACGACACCCGAGGTGTCGGTTCCGACCCGACGATCGTGGAGTTGGTCGACGAGCGACTCTACTGCCACAGCGAGCGCGCGAAAACCCAAAACGGTGGTGGCCACAACACCACGCTCGCGGACGCTGGCCGTTATCCGGGTCGAGAGAGACACGATGCATCGATAATAACGCGTCCTATCCGCGTGGTACAAACGCGATTGACGCGGGGGGCCCGAGTCGGTATAATTTAATCTACCGGGCCCCCCCCGCTGTAAGCAACCGATCCAGGCAAAAGGAGCCTTAAAAACACCCTCTGCTAACCGCGATACTGGCAGATCGACGAGAATCTGCGCTAACCATCTAACTGATAGGCGACAATGATCAAAGGCCCAACCGTGAGCCAGGTCATTTTGTCTTTGCTTGCAACATCTCCCCGGGAAGGCTTTTGCCCGCCATGACAATGAGGGTTCTCACCGATACCAACGGAACCCGGTCCCGCTACCAGGCGTTGATCGAGGTGTCCGAAACCGCGAGCGTCTACCAGACGCTCGACTGGCTTTGCGTCTTCGAGTCACTTGGCTACGATGTGTGCTTTGTCGAAATCGACGAGGAGACGCTAGTACCATTTGTATGCCGAGGGCGCGGTGCTCTGCGCCGGGCTTTCTCGCTCCCGTACGACACCTACGGAGGACCGGTGGCCACGACCGACAAGCCGATCTCATACGAAGCGGTGACCCGCGCGCTGGGCATTCCCTCGGCGCGGCTCGTCGATTTTGCCTCAACGATCGAGTCATCGAGCTGCAAAGTCGAGGAAACGACAACACACATCGTCGATCTCAGCGGTGGCTACGAAGAGGTGGCAGCCCGCTATACAAAAATGAATCAAAGAGCGCTTCGCCAGGCGGACAAACGCAACATGCGCATCCATGTGATTGACGACTCCAGCGACTTGCGCGCGTTCTACAAACTTTATCACCGGACGACAAAGAAGTATC
>JBDGYW010001426.1:0-2045 GCA_039588935.1 Gemmatimonadota bacterium
ATCAACGCTCAGGAGATCATCATCGGGGGTGGGGCATCTGGGATGTTCCGGTCGAGTAACTTCGCTGCCGGGTCTGCTGGGTGGCGGGTCCGGGGGAACGGTGATGCCGAGTTCAATAACGTCACGGTGCGGGGAGAGATTATTGGAACGTCTGGGACGCTATCTGGCCTGACCGTCACCGGCACCATCGACCTGTCTGGGTCGGGCGAGCTCGTGACGGACACCGCCGGTCAGCGTATCGAGATGACATCCGTCAATGATGATGTGATCACTTGGTATGACTCTGGGGGGGAGGACGCCAATATCGGGTTTGGCGGCGGGGTGACTGGGTGGTACATCGTTGGTCCCGACTATGCCGGTGACGGTGCCACTGTCGGGCTTCGCTGGCTTGACAGTAATGGTGATCTTGACATCGGTGCCGTGGATCTGGGAACCGCTTCAACTTCCTACATCACTTTCTCCAAAACGACAACACCCAACGAGAACCACTACTTCTTCAACCTTCCCATGGAAGTCCAAGCAGGGGATAACATCTTGCGCTTCCGGGCCTATATCGGCCTCATGCAAGATTCTTTCACGGGGTCTGTCGACTGGGTGATGAAGACCACCGGGTCAAACAACTTCGCCATCGAGGATGATGACGGCACGGTTCGATTCGCCATAAACCAGAACGGCGTTTCCGCTATCAGTGCCGACAACGGTGACACGATGATGACCTGGGACACGATTGCGGCGAGCCGTCCCCGTGTCGAGATCCATGAAGCCGCTGCCGCTCTCGGTACCTACGCTCAGGCTTGGCCCGGTCTCCTCCTCTACTCGAACGCCACCGGCGTCAACGACATTTTCCCGACCATCCAGTTCGGGTCCGCTGACGCACAGTTCACAACCACCAACCCGAAGCAGGTGGCGTTTGTTGGTGCCCGAGCAACCGAGGCGTACGCTGCTGACACGGACGCTGGTGCCACGCTGATCTTCGGAGCGACGGAAGACAACGCCGGCGCCACCCCTGTCCCGACTGTCGTCATGGAGGTCGGTTACGACGGCACCGACGCCATTGTCAACTTCCCGGTTGGTCTCCCCCAGGGCGGCACCGGCAACTCGGTCCACATCGATTCGAACGAGGACCTGTTCGAGAACACTTCGAGCCGGCGTTTCAAGACCGCTATCGATTACAGCTATGGGTCCGGGCTCGAGCTCATCAACAAGCTGCGCCCTGTCCGCTTCGAATACACCCGCCTCCCCGGCGACACTCAGCACGGTCTCATCGCAGAGGATGTCTTCAAGGTTGATCCGTCCCTCGTCACTCTCCGCCGTGCCGGGAAAACGAAACGGTCGAAGAAGATGGTGCCAAACGGAGTGAAGTACGATCAGCTGGTCGCCACGCTCGTGTCCGCTGTGCAAGAATTGTCCGCCAAGGTCGACGCCCTATCCCGATGAGGAGATGCAATGCCTGAAGATTTCGAAACATACACGGTCCCCGCTGACGCTGTGCTCAACGTGTTGACGATACGTGCAGCGACCGATCCTTTGCTCGCCGCCCACATCGATGCTGCGAGGTGGCAGGTGGCTGCGGCACAGAACCGGGAGAGGGCAAACCTGCTGGCAGCACGGCTGGAAGCGGAGACAGAGCAGGACGTAGCAGCTGACATGACCTCTGAGGAGGACCCTGATGCCTGACCTCTGGTACCCACGGGCACGGAAAGTGCAGCTGTCTGGGCAACGCACCGGCGGGTCGATGGTGGGTGGCCCTCCCCGCGGCACTGTCCACACGACAGAGACCCGTGGCTTCTATCAGCCTTCCAACGGTGGCTCCCCCTACCACATGCAGTTCAGGGTTGAGGGTGGCAAGGTCGAGATCCGGCAGTATTTCCCCCTCAACACCGCTGCCCGTTCCCTCCGCAACAACTCGGGTGGTGTGCAGACGAACCGCCAAGGGACAGCCCACCCGCAGATCTGCATCGTCGAGTATGCGAAGAACGCCCGCACCTGGCCGATGGAGCTGCTGAACGAGATCGCTAGGTTCATGCGCTGGGCGGAGGACCAGT
>JBDGYW010001427.1:0-2044 GCA_039588935.1 Gemmatimonadota bacterium
AGACCTGGTGGCATCCGGAACAGGCATGCGAAATGAAGGACCTCGATCATGATTAGTTCACCGCACACGGGATGCCCTGAACGCCCACCTGCCCTGCGGTTCCGTATCTCAAGAAATCCTCCGCCGGTCTGAATCAGTTCTCCGCACGCATCGCAAAACCAAGCATGCCTCGCTTCTGCTCTCTTCTTCAGATTCCAGGGATCGTCTATCCAAGTAGTTGTCATACGAGCCACTCCTTCAACATTCGGTTCTCGAGCGCCACGGTAGCGGTCGGTGAAGGAACGGTATGTGTTGAGAGGGCGTCGGTCAGGCATACGCGGAGCTTGCCAGAAAGCGCCGCGATAGTGATCAACGCACGCGCAGGATCTCCGACAGTTGTTTTCGGTCAATGCCGAGGCGAGTTGCTAACGGCGCGCGATCCGCCTGGCGGTAGCGCGGTAACCGAACGAAGGACTCCAACTCGGTCCGCGAAAAGCATGGGTAATGAAGTCGTAGGGTTTCGGATACCCAGGTGCATCGGTGGATCTGTGCATCCTCAACCAGCGGCTTCACCTCCTCGCAGAGTGCGACTGCGTCTTCTCTTGCTATGTCGGGAAGCTGACGACCCGAATTGCGTTTCTGTCCAATAGTGAAGTCGGGTACTCCATATGCATCGAGCAATTCCATCTTCAGCTTGGCCATTTCGGCCGCAGTGTCCCGCCCGTAACACCCGCGCGCAACTTGCAGACGTCTTATGCGACGCCATACGGTCACCGGTTCCGGAACCGTTCGTTTCCGAACGTGCTGCAGCGGATCGGTCACTCTCCCTAGCGATGCGGCCCGTCGTAGCAACTCAGCGGCGAAGGGCCAACTCACTCCATAGGCTTCCGTGCGGTCCCAGACAAGGGCTTTCGATCCTGCGTCGGCCGCACGATACAGGAGCAGTTCATTGCCTTTCGGTATCTCCGGACCGATAGCCAAAGCGTCCAGCCAGTCTGGCAGCATACCGTCCGTTACCACCACGTGATGTGATGCGGCCACAAACGACCTCCGTAGTTCCTCCGTGAGTTCTTGTCTGTGGAGTTCAAGGAGGTGAGACCTGGTGAAAAGCACGCCGACGATGCCCCGCACTTCGCGCTCCAAGGACCACAGGGGTAATTGTCGTCGAATCGATTCAAGCGTTCTATCTGTAGTCATCTTCCACTCCTGAAAACGAAAAGCCGGGCGGACGCCACATTTCTGCGACATCAGCCCGGCTTGCCAGGTTACCTATGTAACCATAACCGATGGACGACCGTTGCTCACCACGCGTTTTCTGGGCGCGTGGCTGCTCCGGTTAGGATATCACTACGTTAGGATCGGGAAGAGTGTTGGTCAAGACCTCACATTAGTCCCCGCGCCGCACGCTGACGGGTCCTTCATTCGGCTGAAGACAGACCAGAAGGAACCGGCGAGCGTTTTACGGGAACCGGGGCTGCCGAGCCGAACGAAAACTGAACCTGCCCTCTCATATGACACGCGACACGTCTGACACTGGATCAGAGAAGTCCGTATTCGAGCCCAGGCGGGTAACGCCCCTAAGAATCCGCTCTCGGAAGCGGGGTGAGGGTTCGACTCCCTCCCCGGGCACTGCGACAATCGCCGGATCAGAAGCCGTCCAGCTTAGGCGACCTCGGGGGCGCGTTCTCTCGGAAAGCCCCGAACGCACTTCCGAAGCGTTTCCGATTCAACTCCGCAGCTAGCCTATCAAGATTGGGGAAGATGTTTGACTCGCGAACGCCGACAAGGTCGAGTTCGCGGAAGAGACGCTTCTTTGACGACGCGGGGCGCTAGCGCCTAACACATTGAGGGGCGGTCGCTCAGGAGTACGTTCTGGAGAGTTGCGCCCCACGGACTGAGGGATCGCCTACCTTGAGAAGTCTGGATGTCAATTGGGCATACTCTCTAGTGGGTGAACCGCCCCGGTTTTTCCGGAGACCTTTTTACTTGAGTGCCGCCAGGTCGGCAGGAGCTTCCTGGCGGCGGTAATATGCCTCCTCATACTCGGCCGGGGGGACATCCCCGA
>JBDGYW010001428.1:0-2043 GCA_039588935.1 Gemmatimonadota bacterium
AGCCAACGCAACCATCGATTGTGCGCCGTCAATGGCCACTACACGCGCGTGCGGATAGCGCATGATGAGTCGTTCGGTGAAGAAGCCCGTTCCCACTCCGATGTCCAGCGCCTTCATCTCCCGGTCGGAAGCCGTCGGGAGAAGATCCAAGGCGACCTGCACCATCTTGCCCCGATTCGGGTGCATGAGGTCCATGTCAGAATCGTAGGATGCCACCCTTTTGGGCAGTTCGTACGCTTCGATACTTTCGACGCACATGAAAGTCGCCTCACCTCTTGCGGGCCTTGTCAATTGCTTGCGCCGGAGTTCGCTACGTCCTCAAGTACTGCATCCCTGGTGCGTCTGCGGGCCGCGCTTCGAATCCTCGCTCCTCGTAGAACCCGACCAGGCCCTTCGCGCAGCAGAGCTGGATGTCTCGGATTCCCTGATCAAGACACCAGCGCACCAACGCGTCCAGGATCTGCGTTCCGAGACCCAACTTCCGATAACTCGGCAGCACGATCAGGTCGTGGATCATCGCATACAGAATCCCATCCGTGACTATCCTCCCGCACCCAATCAGCTCATCAGAGTCGTAGGCTCCCACAAACCGCTGGCTCGAGGAGATGGCCTGCATCAGCTCTTCAGTGGTAGCACGGTAGGCTGTATTCCAGCCGGTTGTCTCAAAGAGGTGTCAGAACTGCTCCTGGGTGGGCAGGACATCATCGAGGCGAATTGCCATGTCTTGTCGTCCTTTGTGCGTGCGCTCCAGTCGACAGTGATAGAGAGACCGTCACGTGGAGGGTGCCCCGAATGGCGCATATGCCGTCTCTTGGCCAGAGGGTGAGCAATCCACTAATTCACAACAGGCCATTCCACTTCATCCCTCACGAAGCGCCTGGACCGGATCGGCGACGGCCGCACGCCGGGCCGGCACATAGGACGCCACAAGAGCGGCCACCAGTAGCACGAGGGCGGCAACCGACAGGCTGAGAGCATCGGTGGGTTGGACGGCATACAGCACCGATGCGATGAGCCGAGCGAGAAGTAACCCGCAGCCCAATCCAAGTGCGATGCCGGCCACCGCCAGCTTGATCCCCTGACCAACGAATAGACGCAGGTTCTGCGTCACATCCGCCCCTAGCGCGGCACGGACCCCTACCTCCCGGGTGCGTAGTGCCACCGAGTACGAGAGCATCCCGTACACACCGAGACTCGCGAGGAATAGAGCCAGCGTGCCAAAGAGAGCCATGAGTACCGCGGCGAATCGGGCCGGACCTTCTTCTCGAGCGAGATCGTCGGCGAGGGGCCACACGTTGTACAGGGGAACTCCATCGTCAACCTCACGAAGGGCGATTCGCACTTCGTCCGCGAGGGCCGAGGGATCTCCATCGGTCTTCACGAGGAGAGCGGCGTTTCGCTGGGGGAGTTGTGAGTTTGCCAGGAAGAAGTCGTAGCCTACCGAGATGAACCCGGAAGGAGTGACACGTCCCCCGAGGTGTGCGTCGGCGACGATTCCCACGACCTCGTAACGCGGCATCGAACCGGGATCGGCCCCAGGAGGAACAAAGGGTCCGAACCGCCTTCCGATGGGGTCCTCGCTGGGCCACAGCTTCTCGGCGAGGCTCTCGCTGATGAGTGCCACCAACGGGCTTTCGGGTCTGTCCTCCGCGGAGATCTCACGCCCTCTGACGAGCCGGATTCCCAACTGCTCCATCTCGCCCGGATCCACGGCGTGCAATCGCGACACCGTGGCCTCCGAGTAGTCGGTCAGCAGCGTGCCCTCCGGTACCGTGCTCTGGAGCCGAAACGCCTGGAGCGGCCGCCCGGGCCCCCAGAATCCGGCCCAGAGGACCCCCGGTATCGACTCGACCGAACGCACGACCTCCTCGAAGTACAGTGAGATGGAGGCCTCATTCGGGTACGTTTCGCTGGAGAGATCTAATTGGAGCGCGAGGATACCCTCGGGATCAAAGCCCGGGTCCGAACCATGCAGAGCCTGCAGACTGCGAATCAGGAGCCCTGAGCCCACCAGCAAGACCATTGCCGTTGCCACTTCGAATA
>JBDGYW010001429.1:0-2042 GCA_039588935.1 Gemmatimonadota bacterium
AAAAGTCTCCTCTGGGCAGTACCGCGCCCCCGTGTCGTGGGCGATCATCTTGGTCGTGATGGTCGTTCCGCTGCGATGGGGTCCACTCACGAGAACTATGCGATAGGGGGATAGGTACTCAAACATCAATGAACCCCAGGGCATAGCCAGTCTTTTGTTGATAGTTAGCAATGTCAAACGGTACAATTGTGCCATCTGCATTTTGATAGTGGGGAATGCCGCCCTCTGTCAGCTCTGCGATCTCGAGCGCACTATACCCCCGCTTATGAAACCGACTATCATCATCGATGGGCATTGACCACAACATCGGTCTGTACTTCTCAATGAGCGCCGCCGGATCGTCTAGATGCTCCAACACCTCGAACGCCACGTATATTTCGCCATTGAACCCGCGCCGCGTGATGTCCATTGCAGCGTAGGTCAGATTCGGCGCTTGGAAATGTGCGGCGGCAAACTGAATCGCGTCGATGTTGATGTCCACGCCGACCGCTTGCCGTGCTCCCCAAGAGAGCATAAACGTTCCGTACCCAGTCCCGCAGCCCAGGTCAATCACCTTTTTTCCCCACACGTAGGGCAGTGCCCAGGCATACCGCCGAACGTGTGCGTTGAGAATATACACCCCTTGCGCGCTATTCCACGGTATCGCTCGTTCCCCCGTCCACTCCATCGTTACCACCTCCCTCGAATGGTATCGCGTCCATCTGCTCTGCTGTGAGTCGAACGACCTTGCGCAGCCCGCCGACGTAGATGGCCATTGGCCCATCGAGCTTACGCCGCTTGCCGTTGTCCACAGCCCAATAATCAGGATTGTCCCATAACTTCACATAACACCCGTTGTACTCACTCACGTTGCCCTCCCTCTATGCCCCCGGCATAACCTCCAGGGTGATAGGATGAATCTCGATCCACACGGCACGGCCTACTGTGCCGGGAATGACATTGCTTGGTCCGGTTCGTGTAAGGCGCTGCCACCATCCGGCCTTGGTCGTGTTGTCCTCGATGAACTCATAGATACCCTGCGCCATCTCGTCAAGTGCGTCCTCTGCGTTCTCCTCATCGTAGGCTGCGTCGGGATCCCGGTCCACGAACACCATCAGCTCATAGCCGTACCTCGCTGCGTCAGTGTCGTCGCCGGTTCCGAAAACCAGGTCCGTCTGTTCCATACTCACGCTCGCCACGCACAGAGCGGGCGATTCGTCAAAGCTGCCCTTGAGATGGTTGTATACTATTTGCGCCGGGTTGCCCGCACCCGTTAGCGCCGTGGAAAGGTCGGTTGCCAATTGCTGCCGGACCTGCTTTCGCGTCTTGACGGTCATCGCTTCAGAAACTCCTCAGTAAGCAGGCGCATTCCTCCACGGACAGCCCGCCGACCACGCTCACGGACGGCGCGACCGTAAAATGCGTGCGTGCCGCCGCGCCCGTGCTCCTCCGCCATGTATTCGGCCACTCGTGCACCCGTGCGCGGGTTGGTTGCCGACGGATCGAGAAAGATGGAGGCCCGTCTCAGATTCGGATCGAAGTCCAATCGTTGACTAGCCTTGCCTGCGCCCGTGTCTACGTGCGTTATCGCGACGACATAACGATGTAGCGCCGTGCCGATGAACTGAAGCGCCCGACCAAACGCCCCGCGTGGCTTGAGCGCGGCAATCTTGCGGATGTTGGCGTCTTGCAGCTCTTGTAGCCCAGAGATATCCATATCGATGCTCACGACTTGATCTCCTCTATGATCAATTGCTGGTAGTCGGTCGCCGATGGACGCCAGGTCCAATCACCCACGGCACGGATCGGGTATTCGGTGCCCGATACAACCAAGATATCGCCTGGGATGATGTCGAGCCCGCCCTGCACGTAGGTGACAAGCAACTCTGAGCTGGCCTGTGTCCCAAACCGCTCAAACAGATCAGGGTCACGTAGCGGATCGAGCGGCGTGCATACCAGGCTCGCTATGTTCTCTGGTGTCCCGCTCCGCTTTTTGTCCGCGCCTACGTCTGGTCGGCGCAGCGTCGAGGCCGTCACTGTCTGGAGGAGGGCTAGCGATTTAC
>JBDGYW010001430.1:0-2040 GCA_039588935.1 Gemmatimonadota bacterium
ATTAGGAGTCATATCTAGCCGGTCATTCCACTCGGCTGTGGTTTCCCCCTTGAACCTCTGTACATACTGCTTCTTGAAGGAATAACCCCCGCGCATGATATCGCGGAACAGTTTCCAGTCAGCCTGGTAAGCGAGGTACTCATAGTGAGAGCCGCCGTCAATGTTCGAAGTTGTGGTGTAGCCGAAAGCTGTCATAAAACTGCTCTCACATTTTGGTTTGACGCCATGCTTGCCACCAGGGGCAAGGCGATTTCGTTATAAGTCCTCGCGTGGGCGTAGTGATCGGCGCCCTGTCGTCGGTACTCACTCTTGTCCTTCGAAACATCCTCGTCGTCTTCGGATTTGAAGAACTTGACCAGGTTTCGAAGGTGGGCCTTGTAGTCGATCGGAATATCGGCGGGTAGCTCGATCCTTCCGGTTCGCACTCGGCCGAGGGCCAAGTCGATCCAGTGCGTCCGGTGCACCATTAACTTTCGCTCGGACTCCGGCTGGACTATCGTGAGTTTCTTGCCGCCTTGGCCCGAAGCGTACTGACAACGATTCGCACGACCACCGTGGTTGCAGCAGAACTCAAAGACCTTTTCCGATTCCGGCTGCCAGTCCAAGACGCACATCATTATCTGGTACTGGCGGAAGAGCATCGCGAGTTCTTGGAAGGACTCGCAAAGCCCTGCTTTGATCACTTGGCAGTGAGCCGAAAGGTTAACATCGGGCCCTATCTTATCGAGGTGCCATCCGGCGATCTCGTAGTGGTGAACCTTGCCAATGTCCACCCCCATCGTTCTGAAACGAGTGGGTCGAAACTTCTCGCTCATCCGCCGGGGCGTCAAACAAGCGTCGACCTCTGTCTCCGTGAGTTTGGAGCCGGCACAAATGTGCGGCATCCCCATCAGAGAGTTATACAGTTCCTGTTCGGCGCTCTGCGAGTACCGGGCTTTCAAAGCCGTCTGGGCGATCTTCCATGGCGGCTTCACGCAACTCGAAAGTTGATTGACGTGGAAACCGCGTGCGATCCTTCCGGTCTGCATTGGGACCCACAACCCAGTCTCGTTCTGAGCGTGTCTCTTCTCCTCCTCCGTGATCTTAACCTTGCATTCCGGACAGCGGACATGCGTATCCTTAATCTTCTCGTCGTACAGGTCATCCGCCGCGATGACTAAACAGTCCGGATAGGTCAACTCGATTATCTTCGAGCAGTGAGGGCACCGGAACATCCAGTGCTCCTGTGTGCTCTCCATGAACAACCTGTGAATGCCTTGGTCAGGCATGGTCGGGGTCGAGATGCACCACGTCCTACTTGACCACTGTCCGTCACTTCGCCTTAGGGCGAGTTCGACCTTGTTCATGTCCATCTCGTCGAACTCATCGAGCGCAACGAAACTGGGATCAATGTTCTTCAGTCCCGAAGTACTCCGGGACCCGCGGAGCCAAAAATTCCGACTACCGGCCCGCTTGTGGCCAACGTTTTTGGTATCACTGAACAGCCCACCAAGGTGTGGACTGAGTTCCAACATCATGTCGAACCGAGAAGCCGAGAAGTCACTCGCGTCTGGGCTGCTGTTGGGCAGCACGTACAGAACCGAACGTCCCTTCATGTCCAGTTCGTAAAGTGATACGTGCAGCACCGTGTTGGTATAGGCCATCTGCGCGGCCTTCATACCAATATTGAAGTCGCACTCACTGTTGTGCATCCCTTTCGACCACGGATGGTACTCGAATCTGCATGGCTTGGGCTCCTTCGTCACCGGGTCGGGGAGGTAGATGTACCTTTCCGCCCAGTCAGAGCACTTGCGTAGTCCCCGACGGCGCAGCCCGTCCCTGACCAAGTTCGCGAAGTGCTCTTCAAGCTTGTGCATCAGTTTCCTGGAACAGTGCGAGTGTTACCGGGTTTTCCTGCTGGAGGATTTGAAGCCCCTTTCATTGGGTTTCGGCCAAGAGACGTTCTTGTCGGGGTTGTCCCCGTCTTGCTCGTCGACTTCGCTCCGCCCGTCTGCACGCTCGGTTGGTACTTGATTCCCGACGTCTTTACGCCACTCATTC
>JBDGYW010001431.1:0-2040 GCA_039588935.1 Gemmatimonadota bacterium
TCCTTTGTCTTAAACCATATTTCAGGCTCCCCATTGGGGAATAGGACCGTTTCCACGCCGTCAAAGAGCTTTGACGGATCGCGGTAGAGATCCTGGTACGCTTTTAGTGTGCGTCTTTTCATCTCTCATTCCCTCCAATCGGCGCTGGACGGCAAGCCGTCCACTAGTCGCCAAAGGCATACTTGCGGATTTGATCCTGGAGCCAGTATGGGGGCGCTTGAGCCAGTTTCGGGTCAAAGAAGTCGGCCACGGCTTTTAGGGCATCGTTTTCATCCTTGAACCGACCCCGATGCTGCCATAGCCAATAACCCGTTCTATCCGATAGGGTAGGGTTACCGCGTAGTGCCATGATGATTCCCTCCAATCGGCGCTTGAGTGCGCCACGGCTCAGCCGCTGAGCCGGTCGGCCCAGCGGTTAGCGGTAGTGGTCGAGCACGCGGCGTACACAGCCCGGTGAAAACGGCTCACGCCCCAACGGTATGCCTTAGAGAACCGAAAGCCGGATACGGCGAGGACTGGACTAATGGCCACGCCTACCGCTTGCCGTAGGTAGTAAGGTATTCTCCACATGATTCCCTCCAATCACCCTAGATAGATGCAAGGCTCATGCCGGAGGCATGTGCCGCGCGATTAGATAACGCCCGCGCGCTCCATGGCCCGCGTGTTGACGCGCTCGGCCACGCGCTCACGCATACGCGCAGGCACGCCCGCCGCGTCCATGGCGCGCTCGACGGCCGCGTCAAACGCACCGGGCGCATCATCCGCGTCGGGGTCAAGGTGCGCGGTCGCATCCTGCGCGCGTGCGAGGACCTCCGCCGCATAGTTCACAATACGCATATCCATAACTTGTCCCTCCAATCGCCCTGACAGTATGCGAGGACCGTGCCAGCAAAACAGGCCGAAAAATCCCATAATTCGTAGCCTCAAATTGAGACGCGCCATAATGACAGCGCCAAGCTGGCACCCCTACGCCATAATGCCGATGGTACAAGGTACCAATCAGCCTAGCCGGGGGGTCCATGATACCTAGTACCCCCTGGTACAAGTTAGCAGATGGTACATCGTACCAGCCTAGCAGCGCTGCGGTAGGCGATGCGCCTACCTACCCCCGGGGGGGAGGCCCCAAGGGGCGGCTGAGGGGGGAAAAGAGCCCCCCTCGACAAATTTTCATTTTTCTGGCCCGATTTCTCTTGACACCACCGCCACGACGGTGTATCATGTTCTGCGAACATGAAGCCACCCGAAGGATACGACGCTTATCCGATTGGACCCGACATGTGGGTCTTTCACCCCACGGCAGACTCTCTAGTTCAGGCCGAGTTGCGGATGATGGACGAGATGACGGATGAGGAGTTGACACGATGAGACGACCCTACGAGCGACCACAGGTGGTCGCTACGCTCCCTCGGAGGTTTCTCGTGACGTATGGAGAAGCCTATTGCGACCCTCAGGGGCCGAACCACCAGGAGTGGTTGGAACACACCGAGTATCTAGACAACCCAAACTACTGGTCGAGCAATAATGACTAAACCCCTCAACAACCTCGTCATAGTTTCCGACCTCCACGTAGGGTGCCAGATGGCCCTCTGCCACCCGGACGGGTGCCCGATGGATGGGGGAGGCACCTACAAACCGTCGCCGCTCCAGGAGAAGATTTGGGCCATGTGGGAGGAGTGGTGGGGAGAGCACGTTCCCGACTTTACGAGAGGGGAACGGTGGGCCTTGGTGGTGAATGGCGATGCCCTTGAGGGGGTCCACCACCGCAGTGTGACGCAGATCACCCACAACCTCACCACCCAACGGAAGATGGCCGAGAAGATTCTCAAGCCCATCGTCAAGCAGGCCAAAGGAGGCTACTACCATATTCGTGGCACCGAGGCCCACGTTGGCTCATCTGCTCAGGAGGAGGAGGGATTAGCCAAGGACCTCGGTGCCAAACCAAACGCCGAGGGGCAACACGCCCGCTACGAGCTTTGGTTCGAGCTTGCCGGAGGCAAACTCATCCACATCCTCCATCACATAGGGACCACCGGCTCGATG
>JBDGYW010001432.1:0-2037 GCA_039588935.1 Gemmatimonadota bacterium
CTCCTGGATCTCCAGGTCGTTGGCGGTGAGCTTGCCGCCGTTCAGGAAGTTCATCAGCGGCACCGGCAGTACGTGGGCGATCGGATTGAGGTAACGGTAGAGCGGAACGTCCGACACGGAGGCCGCCGCGCGGGCCACCGCCAGGGAGACACCGAGCACGGCATTGGCGCCGAGCTTGCTCTTGTCGGCGGTCCCATCCAGCTCGATCATGGTCAGATCGATCTTCCGCTGATCGGTTACATCCATGCCTGCCAACGCGGGAGCGATCACCTGCTCGACATTGGCAACGGCTCGCAGGACGCCCAGCCCGCGGTAGCGCTTCGGGTCGCCGTCCACCAGAACGTGGGCCTCGTTGCTCCCGGTGCTGCGGCCGGCGGGCACGTCCGCCCGGCCCGCAAGCCGGCCGTCGACCCAGACGTCGGCCTGCACGGTCGGCCACCCGCGGCAGTCGATGATCTCCCGTGCCGTGATCCCGGTAATGCTTCTCTTGCTCATCGTGTGCTCCTGTATCGACGGGTCGGTCGTTTCCTTCGGCTCCACCCGGAAACTACGCAGCATACCTCTCTTCATATGCACTTATGATCTCATAACCCTTGCGAACGATGTTCTCATCCATTGGCAGCACCTGATGTTCAGCCAGAATACGCCTCACTATGCTCCCGGCCTCTTCTATTAGCGCGCTCCTCTCCATCGAGAGCAACGCCAGCTTTTCTTTGTCCCACATGATCAATGCTTTTCTCAAGTTCTTGGCGGTGTGTCGATGGGTCAGGAAAGTGCCGCTGTGGCCGACATCTTTCATCACATCCAAACCAATCGCATGCTCTGATATATCGACCGGTTTCAGGAATTCCCGGCTGAGTTCCCAGGCATACGCATCGAGCAAGAGCTGCTTGAAGCATACGCCCTTGGCATCGTCGATGCTTCCCATTCCGCCAGTGACATCTGTTTCGGACGCAGAGCTCAACATACCCAGAATCAATCGACAATAAGCTTCACCCTCTTTCGATCCGGTATTCATTGCGGTAAAGCCGGATACCAACGAGGGCAGACGGTATCTCCTGGCCATTTGGGCCAAACCACTGCTGATCAGGGCGTATTCGGGTGCAGCATAATTGATATTGCCGGTGGCCATGTCCATGGGGGTCGAGTCCGACGCATAGATATGTGGCGCGCCAGGACAGGCTGACTGGGTTATGACGAGGCTTGCCAGGTTCTCGGCATTGGCGTTGGTCAGTGTACCGGCAAGGGTAACTGGTGCGGAGAGGCCGGAAAGCGACATGGACATGGACGAAATGGGAATACCCCCCCTTGCCAGTTCTACTTGGGCCTCTACCGAGCCTGTTTCAAATGACAGAGGAGCAAGGGGACAGCAGGTCACAGAAAAGATCGGCCGCTCTTTGAGCTTGTCCTCTCCTCCGACGACGAGAGATGCCAGTTCGATCTGGGCTCTTGCGTTGTGCGCACCATGGATGGCATCGCCCTGGACATGCTTGGATGTGTTCTGCATGGTGATCCAGAGTTCATGGAGTGTTTGGGCGTGAGGTGGTTTGTCTTTGGCAGCGAGCGCGGGCCACACGAAGTCGACCCCGTCGAGAGCATCTGAGAGTTGCATGAAATCAGCCAGGTCATCACTGTTGCAGTCTCGATACTCCCCAGTGTCTTTATCGACGATAAAAACGGCCAGGCCGTTGTTTACTGAATAGGGGTAGTCTGTTGCAGGCAGGCGAATATCATTCCGAGGATCACGGCCGCATAGCGTTATCTCTTTGGGAGCTGTATCAAGAGCGCAATCAATCACGTTCGCAGGAATCTTGGCAGTCATTGCGTCATGATCGACGATGGCTCCCTTGCCTTCGAGGAGTTGCAATACCGGTTTGCTTCGGACCAATACGCCCAGTTCCTCCAATAATCTCAAGCTTTGTGAATGAATCAGGTCTTCTTCTTGCTTGCTCAAGAACAACAGTCTGGCATTCGCCACCTTGGGTTACTCCTGCTTGGGTCTCTTTGAACATCATTACCTGGAGACAGTGATTCACG
>JBDGYW010001433.1:0-2036 GCA_039588935.1 Gemmatimonadota bacterium
ACCTCATGTTCCTCGGGCCTTACCTGGAAGGCGGTGATTTTCGCGACGAGGGAATCTCCGGCATCCGAAGGTTTCTAGACAAAGTCTGGGGATTGATGAGATGCACCGAGGAAGTCCGAGGTGACCCAGACCGAGAGGCGCTGCGAACACTTCACCAGACTATTCGCAAGGTTACCGATGACACAGAAAACCTGCGGTACAACACTGCCATCTCCGCTCTGATGGAGTACCTGAATGTCCTCCGAGTGCTGGACGGGCAGGGAGATTCGGAGAGACCGCGGCTTGCCAGTGTTCTATTGGAGCCGCTCGTTGTCTTGCTGGCGCCGTTCGCGCCCCATCTCGCCGAGGAGTGTTGGGAACGACTCGGACATCATGATACCAGCGTCTTTGATGCGTCATGGCCGTCCTACGACGCAACACTTGCCAGCGTGGATGAGATTGAACTGGTAGTACAGGTGAATGGCAAGGTGCGTGGGAGGCTGCGTGTTAGCCCTGGCCTCGCAGAATCGGAGGCTGTAGAACTCGCCCTCGCCGAGCCAGGGGTCAAGCGGCATACTGATGGAAAGGATATTCGCAAAGCGGTCTACGTGCAGGATAGGTTGGTAAGTCTCGTGGTCTAGTTTACCAGGGTGAACTGATACGTGGCGGGAGGCGCTCGGAATGCGGTGCAGCGCTTCCCGCCTTCTGTATGGTCAAGTATTTGGAAATCAATAGGTTACGAGAGTTGTGTCTCCTCCGACAAGGTTGCTGCGACCATCGTCGGCCGCAGAGCATCTATTCTAGTGAGCATGCACGAGATGAGCCTGGTTGCAATTGACGACGTCGCCATTCAGCGGGCCAAAGCCGGAGATCTCTCCGCGCTCGAGCGAGTGTACCGTGCATACGAAGGGTTGGTGTACACGCTGGCGCGACGGATTTGCCGAACGGCGGAGGACGCTGAGGATGTGTTGCAGGAGACATTCTTCGAGGTCTGCCGCAGCATAGGAGGATTCAGGGGAGAAGGTCCAGGGAGTATGACGGCCTGGATCAAGCGAGTAGCGGCGAGCAAGGCGTTGATGAAGATCCGCTACGAAAAGTACAGGGCGACGGACGAGTTAAGAGAGGATGCTGCCTGGGTGGGGGGGCGCGATGTGGATGCAGGTCTGCGCGTCGATTTGGAGACCGCGCTGACGAGGCTGTCGAACACGGCACGAGCGGTGGTTTGGTTACACGATGTTGAAGGATACAAGCACGAGGAGATAGCCGAGCTGATGGACAGAACTGTGAGTTTTTCCAAATCCCAATTGTCGCGCGCACATATGCGGCTGAGGGACATGCTCGGCGAGGAGGTGCAATGTTGAGACATTGCTCGATTGAGGAATTGTTGGAGGTACGAAACGGCGAAGGGTCTGTTGGTGCGAAGATTCACGTTGACGAATGTGAGGAATGTCGAAACGAACTAGACCGCTTGCATCAACGTGTCGCCTCTCTGAAGGCGCTGCCCAGCCTCAACGCTCCGAGAGACCGCTGGCCGCTCGTACGCGAGCAGATAGTCGCGGGCCGCCAACGGCTTTGGTGGACGCGGATGGGTTGGGCCGCAGCGGCCGCAATCGCTCTTGCCCTGGGTGCCAACGGGTTGGTGCCGTGGCCCGGTGCGGAGCCGGAACCGGAGGTTGAACTTCAGACGCTTGTTGAGCAATCGGCGCAACTCGACAGCATGCTCAGGACCATAGAGAAGAAGGCTCGTGTTGTGAACGGGCTCACCGCGGTGACGATCGCGGATCTGGAAGACCGCATCATCATACTCGATTCGCGTCTTTCGTCGGCTCGGCGGATCACGATATCTGAAGCGCAACTGCGGCAGTTGTTGGAACAACGGGTTTTGCTCATGGATGCTCTGGTAAACACACACACGAAACGAACGGTAAACGTAGGATTCTGAGGCGCGGTCGATGGCGACATCCGACCGAGGGGGATTGGCATCATGAAATGGTACAAGAGACGGGCATTGATCGCGGTTTGCTTTCTTGCCGCAGGTGGAATGAGTGTTGCCGGGG
>JBDGYW010001434.1:0-2034 GCA_039588935.1 Gemmatimonadota bacterium
TCAGGCAAAGCAGTGCTTCGTACGCCTGGATGGCCCGATCGTTTTCTCCCGTCACGTGCTCTTCATACGCCGCCATGGCGAGATACCGCTCTCGCTCGGTGAGCCTGTCACGGTGTTCGTACGCCTTCGTGAACGCATCCAGCCGTCGCGCGCGGGACATTCCCCTGTTGCCCAAAATGATGCCGAGCTTGCGGTACGCCATGGCGAAGGCTGTATCGATCTCGACAGCTTCTTCGAGCAGCGCAAGCGCCCTGTCGTCATCCCCTGCATCACTCACAACAAGTGCGTCGGTATAGCGGCGCAGAGCCGGCAGTGACGCGGTTGTAACCTGCGAGAGCGGAGGCGAGCGCCGAATGGTTCTCAGCGATTCGCCCACACGTTCCCTTACTTTAGCGGAGACCTGGTCAATGGCGTCCAGGATCTTTGTCGAGTCTCGTGCAGCGGCCCGCACTGCCGCCAGCACCTCGTTGGATTCAGCTGCAACCACCTGTGCAGAGAGTACGTACGCGGTTCCGGCTCCATGAACCTCCCCTGCCACGACGGCCTTGAGTCCGTCTCTTTGTGCGACCTCGAGCGCGACAGACAACGGAACCGGTGCATCTGCAGGCCGTTCCATGCGCGACAATGCCGCCGCGACGTCGGCGGGAGACACGAGCGTCACCACTGGTGACTGGGTCAGATCGGTGCGGATGGCTTCCGTGAGCACCAAGGCTAGGGTCGAGTCACCCGTGTAATCGTCGAAGTCCGCAAGAATCAGTGCGTCACGTTCTCCCAAAACACCCTGTGCCATCAGCGTTGCGGCCGGTCCTATTCCGAGGGCACGCGATGTCATATAGGCTACGGTGGCTACGCCCAGCGCTGAAAAGGCCGTCGCCGCGGCGATCAGGAACCGTCGCCAAGAGATCCAGCTGTGTAATCGTCCCAGTGCCCCACCAGCATTGATCGGTATCGCAGCCGATCGATTCTGTTCGATGTGCCCGGTGAAAAGCATCACGGGCAAACCGGCCACCGTCATCGCAGCCGCTGCTGCGAACACCCAACCCGGCAAGCCGAGCATCAGCATCAGGCCGTATGTCACAACCAGCAACAACATTGCAGATGCCGCCAGCACTCCGACCATTCGATAGGGAAAACGTGTTACATGCGTCGCCTTGGTGGACCCTGAGATGATGGTGGCGGCCTCGCTTCTCAGCTCGGAGGCAAACGCATCCGCGGTTGGCTGTCGGTCGGCGGGAGATTTGGCCAACGAGCGGTTCAGAGTTCTCGAAACGGCGCCGGGCACCGAGGGGCGCAGTCGCGTGACCGGCTGAGGCTCGGCTGCGAGATGTTGCCGAACGACGCTCTCGACCATCGGTCCGGTGAATGGAGCCTGGCCCGCCAACATCTCGTAAAGGACACACCCGAGCGCGTAGATGTCGCTCCGCCCGTCGAGTGTCCGCTCGCCGGCAGCCTGCTCGGGACTCATATACGACGGGGTGCCGACGGAGATCCCAGTCTCCGTGAGCCTGTCACTGCCCACCTCCGAAATCGCGCGCGCGATCCCGAAGTCGGCAACGACCGCGTGACCCTCTTCTAGCAAGATGTTCTCAGGTTTGATATCTCTGTGGAGAACGTTGTGCCGGTGCGCTGAGCCTAGCGCTTCCGCGATCTCGGCCGCGAGCCTGAGCGCGTCTTCAACCGGCAACTGCTTGTCACGGCTCAGTCGGTCTCTGAGTGACTCCCCTTCCACATACGGCATGGTGTAGTAGAGAACGCCCTCAATCTCACCTGAGTCGAGTAGCGGCAGGATGTGCGGATGCGTGAGTCGGGCGGTGATCTTCATCTCGCGTAGAAACCGCTCCGGCCCGAGGGCTTCCGCGATTTCCCGGTGAAGCACCTTCACCGCCACGTAGCGTTCGTGCTTGAGATCCTGAGCCAGGTAGACCGTCGCCATTCCACCACTACCCAACTCACGCTCGATGGAGTAACGGTCGGATAGCGCGGATTCCAAATGATCACGGACGTCGGTCATTGTGTCCCAGCCGTTTTGCTTGG
>JBDGYW010001435.1:0-2031 GCA_039588935.1 Gemmatimonadota bacterium
CATTCGGCTGGGCGACGGCTGTCTTGGCCTCCTGGCGGGCGTTCTCGGCCGCCGCAAGAGCCATCATAGCCATCTCGGCGGACTGCTGTGCTCCCTTGGAACCAAGAGCAGCGCTACCAAGGCCCATAAGGTTGGAGAAGAGGTTGCTTCCTCCTCCTGCCGTGCCTCCCCCCTGCATCTGCTTCTTCAGCCAACGAGTGAAGGCGTTACCGGGTTGGTCCCATGCTGGATCTTGATAGCCTTGCGAGTATTGCCCAGTGAAGGGGTCAAAACCTCCCAAATCCCCCGCCGATGGGGGAGGAAGAGGCGGACCAAGAGGGTCGCCCCCCGGCAACGGCTCCAAATTAGGGGGTTCAATCGGGTCCGGGGCTGGAGGTTCGTAGGTTGGTAACTCTCCGGGCAGAGGCGGGATGATGGGGCCAAATCCGTTACTCATGTCAATCCTCTCTCGCGGTGTCACCCGTCTCGGCTTCTAGGACGATAGGGCCAAGCGATTTCTGGGAAGAGCCGTCACTCACGGTCTTGCCCTTTCCTCTAATGATGATCTTGAATGCCCGACCGGCGAGGGTCATGTACCCTACGCCCGTCAGTCGTTCTCCTCTCAACGACCTCCCCGCCTTGAGCACATGCTGGATGTTCCCCGTCTTGTCGTCGCGGCAGTAGATGCTGAAGTCACAGACTTCGGAGGCACCCCAGTCGCTATGCTCGAACAGGGCTTCGTGTACGTGTGCAAATGTATTGGCTCCAGCAGGATAAATCCACCCAGTCTCCAGGTGCCACAGCATATCAGTGGTGTCATCCTGCGTGCCGACCCGTTCCGAGTAGATTTTCAGGTCCCCTTCATCGAGGCACCAGTGGCGGATGACGCCACCGTTTTCTCCTATGGCACGGGCGGTACCTGAGAGGGAGTGCAGTCCCGTGGATTTCGGGACCATTTGGTCCTCGCCGCTTTGGACCCAATGGAGGGGGGAGATGTGGAGCAACTCCGTCCGTAGGGTACCGCCCGTGTCGTAGTAGTCGAAGTAGAGGGCCTGCATAACAGGGTCGAAGGAGAGGACAGTCTCGTCAAGACGAGACGTGTCCACATCGCCGCGCCAATCTTTGTGTGAGGTGAGGCGGACGAGTCCAAGGCCGCGCTCCGACAGGAGCGTCCCGTCGGTCATCCAGATGCCCGAGTCGCTGACCCACCCGACCACCGCGTGGCCTTTCTGGGAGTGGAAGTGGCAGTAGGCAAGGGGCGTGCCTGCCAGTCCCTCCGAGGGACTGATGGGGTCGATGACGAGTTCGTCAAGGTTGAAGTTTGGGGCGGTTGCCATTGGGAGTCCTTCAAGGCGGATTACAGCCGAGCGAAGGAACACGAGAAGTTTGTCCCCAACACTTGTAATGCCGACCCCCTCATCACTATAGTCGCGGAGAGCAAACTTGAACTGGTGGGGGAAGGTCCAATAATCAGGAAAGCCTTTGGGGGTCCACATGATGCCATAGGGGTCATCTTTGGGTATAGCCACGATGCTGCCATTGTGCAGGGTGGCATCTAAGAATGCGGGAGCCTGCCCCGCAATCGGCCACACGCTGTTTCCGACGTACACAACGGGGAGCGCAACAGCACCAAGAGTGGTCTCCGTATAAGGAGACTCAAAGGTATCTGTAAGGACGGTGCCAGCAGTATCATCTGCTACCGCGATACGCCCCACATCGGGGAAGCTGCCGGTGCTGGTAGACCGATAGACCTCTCTGGTTAGGAAGCGCTCGTCGGAGGCGGAGCTAAAGACCCCATCCGAGGCTCCATTAGTCACGTTCGGGAGAGTGACCAAGACACCGTAGGCGGAGGTTGTGGTAATAGATTGCGCGTCGCTAGGGGGAGACTCTACAACGTAGGTCCGCCCGCTTGCGAGCCTGACCGAATACTTTTCAGTGTGGCAGTACCAGTAGGTAGCATCCGTGATGGTCGAAGAATTTCCTGCCGCTGCTTCCTGCGCCCAAATCTCATAGACGTTGGCGGCGGCTTGCACGGTGCCGGAGGTATAACTG
>JBDGYW010001436.1:0-2029 GCA_039588935.1 Gemmatimonadota bacterium
AGCGGTTTTGGTGACGAGAGCTTGCAAGGTGGTGTACGTCATTGGTCAGATCCTCCATGGAGAGATTCGGGCCAGACCCCTAGTCGGTGGGGGGACTGGCCCGCTTGTTCGCCTTTGTTGCAGGAACGACTACCATGTACTGCCGGCGTCGGCGCTCCTCGATGTCCTGAGTCCGGGTAAGGTTCCGGTCCTGGTGCTCCCCGAAGCCTTTCACTTCCTCATCGGTGGCGAGACGATGGGTACCTTCGGCGAGTCTGCGGGCTGCGGTCTCAAGCTCACACTCGACAACGCAGCCCTCGGTGATCCCTTGGGCGGGGAGGGTAAGTGACGTCAGGAAGAAGGCCGACTTCTCCGTCTTCGCAAGTTCCGCACGTTTTACCCTCACTCGCGCCCAGTATTGTTGAACAGAGTTGGTGACAATCTGGTCAGGCATTGGCTTAGCTGAGCACCTGCACGCCATGGTTGTTCCGCAGAAGGCCGACGCCGTACAGCGAGTCGACGGTGATCTGGGTATCCAGGCTCGTGGGGTTGTAGCTCATCAGAACGCGCATCCCGAACCCGCCCAACTCGGCGTACTCGGCAATGACGCCAGTGCCGGCCGGGGGAGCGGGAAGACGCCGCATCGCCAGAGCGAAAGCGTTGCGGGTGAACGCGAGGTTGTAGGTCGTGGTGGACGGCTTGGCCACGTACTGCGACCGGAAGGTGGCGAAGTCCTTGATCCGGCCAATCTGACCGGTCAGGATCGCCTGGCCCTGCCCCGAGGTCTGCTCCTCGGAAAACCGGGAAAGCTGCCGGACGTCCGAATAGGCGTCGGCGCTCACGACCAGGAGCTTGGGCTCGGCCTGAGGCACCTTGGCCTTGAACAGCGTGGTTTCCGCGTCGTCGATGACCGCTTCGGTCAGAGCCGTGTTGCCCGTGCCAACTGCGGTATTCACAGTGAGCAGCGGGTAGGCGGCCAACAGATCGGTCTCGATCCGCTCGGCAAGCGCGTTGATGGCGGGCTGCATGTAGAGGCGCAAGGCATCCACCGAAGACAGCGCCTTCGCGATGTCGGTCACGGCAAACGTCGCTTCGATGTGGTTGTTGAGAACCACGGCGGCGTTGCCGGGAGTGCCGGCCTGTTTCGTGACGTTTCCGCCCTCAGCGATGTTGTTGGCGCTGAGCACAGGCGGAATGGGAACGTTGACGGTATCGCCCTCATTGGCGAGGGTGGCTTCGAAGTCCCGGTTGACCAGGTTCCCCATGATGAGGTTGCCGATCAGGGCCGGGAGAAATTCGACCGCCACGAGCTTGACGATCGCCAGGGCGAGGTTCTGGCTGTTGATTGCACTCATGAGTGTGTCCTCCTGAAACTTGGGTTGGGTTTGGGACTACTGTGCGACCTTCCGCATTTGGGCTAGAGCAGCGTTGGTCTCCTCGGCTGTCATGCCGGGCTTGATGCTGTCGAGGTTGATGGCGCCCTTTCGCGGGGCACCATCACTACCCCCGGCTCCGGCACCGCCTGCTTGCTTGGGAGCCAACAGACCGGCGAGACTGGCCATCTCGTCTTCGATGAACTTTGCTGCGGGGAGGTCATCGGCAACAAGAGATCCGTCCTCGGCACGCTGGACCCTCTGTGCGAATACATCGAACGCGAACTTCCGTGATTTGTCGTCCTTGAACGTGTACTTGTTTAGTGCGGCCTGAATCTGAGCGTGCCGGTCGGACTCTTCGGCCCGCTTCTCCGCCTCTTCTTTGGCTTTAGTTAAGGCGGTCACAGTGTCCGAGAGCTTCCTGTTGCCCCTCTCTAACTCCGATAGGCGAGCATTGAGTTGTGGATCGGGCTTGGCCTTGTTCGGATCCGCGTTCGGATCCGCGTTGGGATCATCCGCGTTTGGGTCGCTCTTCTCGGTCAACTCTTTCAGCGTCGTCTGAAGGGTGGAAATCCCGTCAGAAATCGGCTTCACAGAAGCGTTGATGATCTTCGGAAGGTCAGTCTTTTTCAACGCTGCAACGGCGTTGTTGATGGCCTCATGTACGGCCTCCATGG
>JBDGYW010001437.1:0-2029 GCA_039588935.1 Gemmatimonadota bacterium
TCGGACGTTGGTCACTGACATTCGCTTTGCACTTCGCTCCAGGCGTCGCAGAGCTACCGAGTCTATGTCCACAGCCAGAACGAGACCGGTGGAGCCAACCAGCGGGCCGAGCCGCAACGCGAAGAAACCGTCACCGGCTCCGATGTCGGCTATCGTATCGCCCGAATCGACCTGAAGCGCGGCGAAGATTCCGTCGACGTTCTGCCAGCGCTCGCGCTGTGCGTGGGCGGGAACCGCGAACGCTCCACTCAGCACCACTGCAGTGAAGCAGATCGCGGAGAGTGAGTTCGGCCTGTGGTAGTGTAGGAGGTGACTCATAGCTTTGCTTCCTTTGGACTCACTGAGAATATGCATCGGAGACATTGCCTCGTGCAGGCCCATGCACCCGGTACCGGCAGCCCGCGGCTCGTAAAGCTCACCCGTTCCCCGCACACTCAACGCTGCGCGCAGCCGCGATCTTGCGGATGATCTGTTTGGCCTCGGCCGAGTCAGAACGCGTATTGATCATATCAGCTGATATTCAGTGGATCTCAATGCGGGTCTGAGTTTGTTTCAGTCGATGTGCCATCGGGCGCGGCATCTGGGTGGGTCCTCCGCTTGATCGCCGGACGGGTCCTTCGCTGTGGAGGCAGAGGTATCACGCCGATTACGGACTCATGGAGGTGACCAAAGACAGGGGAAGTCAGCGAGGAAACTCCTGGGCCAAGGGGCACAGTCGGGGCACAGTGGCCCGAGAGGCCCCGTCGGACGGGGGCTCCGAGGGGTACAACGGATACGGAGGAGGCGGTCGGGTTCTCGCCCCTACCCCTTCGGCCTCGCGAACTCATGAAGGCATGAGTAATCGCAGAGTGACATAAGTGATCCTAGGACGCTTCGCGAGCGCACGCTACTCGTTGCTCATCGACTGTGCGAGCAACTCCTCAAGCTTCTCCCGCGCCCGCTGAGCCTGTAGGTAGTCGGTGTCCGCATTCTCCCACACTGCTAGCGCCGTCTCCAAGTGCTGAACCGACTGGGCTGTGTCACCACGCTCCGCGAACACGAGCGCCAGTTCGTAATGGGCTTTGGGATCGTAGGGCGACGACCTCAACCTTTGACGAATGCTTCCTTCGGCGGCATCGGCATCGCCGAGTTTCCGCTGGCAGCGTCCGACATCAGTGTATACAGCAGTCGCGGTTGGGTTGCTGTCCAGCTCATCGCGGTAGACAGGGATCGCTTGACCGCAATCCTCGCGCAGCTCGAGAACGCGAGCACGTGCATGAAACGCGAGCGGTTGCAGGGTCTGGATTCCCAGACTGCTGATGAGCACTTCTAGATCAGGGATAGCAGCCTCGAGGGCGTCCGCGTCCTCGAGCGCAAGCGCCATTCTAATGTGTCCGATCGAACCAAGCTGATCAAACGGTGGTTGTAGTTGTTGCTCGATGTTCGTCAGCATTTGCTTCGCCCTCTCGGCCTGGCCTGCCTCCACGTACTTGTTGAGTGAGCCCAAACGCTGACTCAGGATCAATATGGGCGGATTGTACGCCTGTTCAACTGCAAACCTACGCTCTAGGTAGGCAACGGCATCGACCAGGCATCCGCCGTATTCATGAGCAGACTCCAGCGCGGAGTACACCTCGACGGTGTCCTGCGCGGTCCCAGCTTCCGTTAAAGTGGCATCGAGCTGTTCAAGGCTGCCGGAGAGATTTCCAAAGTGCTGTTCCAGTTCTGCGAGGCTCACCATCACCCCGACATCGCTCGGTTCGAGCAGCAACGCCCTCTCGTAGGTGGCCTTGGCTGCGTCGAACTCTCCCTGGAGTCGCTGGAGATCCGCTAGTGAAGTGTAGGACTGTGGCTCGTCCGGATGCTCGTCGGCATAGCGTTGGAAGTAATCCGCAGCTTGGTCGAAATCTCCCCTGTCGCGCGACAGAGTCCCTAGCCGTCGCAGATAGACCGTTTGCGATGGATCGATGGATAAAACCGCCTCGTACTGCTCCATCGCCTCGGGTATCCTGTGGCGCAGCCCATAGATTCTGCCGAGGATCGACCGACC
>JBDGYW010001438.1:0-2028 GCA_039588935.1 Gemmatimonadota bacterium
GATCGATCCGGAACGTTGCATCGAGAGACGGAAGAAGCGGAGCGAGAACAAGAATAATAAGGCTCCGTCAGCAGCTAGCACGAATCACAACCAGACGCGACATATCCGGGGCGCAGTCAAAGACGAGGTTTGGGTAAAACACAATGGCCGCTGTGCGTTCGTTAATACTAGCGGCAAACGTTGTAACTCCACGCATAATCTTCAGTTCGATCACTTTCCCATTCCATTTGCGAGGGGTGGGCCGAGTACAGCGGATAACCTCCGATTGCTTTGCGCAAAACACAATCGGCACACCGCCGAAAAGGTATACGGCAAGCAGCATATAAAGATGTACCGACGACGTGAGTAGTTAGCGGCGAAACTGGCGAACTCAATCGAACTCAGAGAGTCTCTCGATCAGGTTTTCCAGGTGCTGTTTGTAGATGTTCGTGTTGGGATCGCTGATTTCCTGCCCGCGTTCGAACGCCTTTTCGTAGTTCATTTTCGCGAGGCTGAATTCGTTCATCGTCTCGTATCCTTCGCCCAGACTATCGTATACGTTGGCGGATCCCGGGTAGTTCTCGATGTTGAGCTTGAACGCGGCGATGGCATCGTCGTACCGCTCGCGGGAGAGTAGGAGGTACCCGAGCTGGTTGAGCAGCCCCTCCGGAATGGGAATCCGGTAACCGAACTCGTCACTCAACTTTTGGTAATGCACTTGCAAGGACGGCACGTCGGCCTCTGAAAGGTCGCCGGGGTAACGCCATTGCATGAAGATCATCTCGAGTCCCTGGTAAAGACCCTTGAGCGGCGTGCTCATATGGTCGTCGCCTTCCAGGGCAGCGTATTCCCATCGTAGTCCGGAATCGTCGACGTCTTTCAACAGTGCGGTGAAGCGGTCCAGCGCTTCCACATAGTCCGGCTCGTCGCCGAGCGAAATATAGAGCGAATTCTCGAACTCCTCTTGTTCGGCGAGGATCTTCTCGGCTTTGTTGATCACATATCCATCGTCGTACTGGAGGTTCGGGCTGACGGCAACGTATCCGCCGAACAGGTCGGGCTCGGAGAACAACGTATATACACTAAACAACCCGCCGAGTGAGTGGCCGAAGAGCACCCGGTACGGCTGGGTGCGGTATCGTTCGTCGACGTACGGAACCAACTCCTTTTCGATGAACTCGAGAAAATTGTCCCCACCCCCCGATGTTTCCCGATCTTCGACGTGAGTTGGCGTTAAGTCACGCGTGCGGGCGACGTTGAGGATGCCGACGATGATCATCTGCGGGATCCTGCCGTTGCGCGCGAGGAAATTGACGGTCGCCGCGGCGTGCTGGAAGTTGGCTAGCCCGTCGATGAGCTACAATACGGGGTATCGCGTTTGTGTGAACTCGTAGGCGCCCGGTAGATCGACGACGATAGCGCGCTCTTCGCCGAGTACGCGCGAATAGATCGTAGCCGAGTGGCCCAGGGTCAATATCGGCCTGTTTTCCGCCTGCGCCGCGACACGGCCGGCAAGCGTGGACAAAATCGCCGCCGCGAATAGCAAAGCAACCGGCTTACGTGGAATTCGGAGTTGCATGTCGTCTTTCCGTTGAGCGTGGGGTTCGTTGACCGTTCCGTTACTTTATATGTCAAATAACCCTTTTTGTTCGCTTTCGCCAACAAAATATATTCAACAAAACCGCGTCGGGGCCCTGAAATCGACTGACTAGTACGGAACTACCAGTCGCGACGTTCGCGATCGAAGTGCTTGCCGGCTTCGACGTACGGCTTGAACTGCTCGACGAGAAAGTGCCACCACACCTGGTCGACCGTTTCGGCCAGGCCGCCCTCGATCTCGCCGCAGGCATGGACGGTGACTTTCAATCGCGTCGAGTCGGTACCGGCGTGCGCAAACTCATAGGTATGCACCATCTGGATCGCCCTGCCGGAGAGGCCGAGCGGCCCCTCGAACCGCAACATATGACCCCGTCGGGCGAAGATCACCGTCGCGTGGAGCACGCCGTCTCCTGAATCGTCGAAGATCTCCCAAAGCCCTCCGCCGGGTTT
>JBDGYW010001439.1:0-2028 GCA_039588935.1 Gemmatimonadota bacterium
CATACGTTCTATAACGTGACCGTTGACGGCCTGTACTCCGTTGCGGCGGTCGCTAACTTCGGGGCCGAGAACCTGGACTGGTACTCGTCGCAAATCCTGAACGCCCATCCGGGAGGGCACGGCTACATCGCTTCCGCGTGGTTCGCGCCAGAGTGGTCGAAACGTATCAGCAGCCCGTACGGCCCACTGTACGCCACAAAACCGTACGGCGACTCGGAAATCGCCGTATGCGGCAATGTGAACTTCCGCGGCGGGAAAATCAGGGTCGCCGGTCATACCGGAACCGAGGTTGCGGTCCTGCTCGCACCGGGGGCCCATCAGCACTATTGGTTCGGGACGCTCTGGTCCGTTAAATGCCGCACACGCAACGAACGTGCCTTCCGGGATCGCGGCGGGTTGGCGGCATTGCAGATCGGCGTACCGGATTACCTGAGCAAAGGTGGCGCGTACCACGACGGCATCTATGTTAACGGCTGGATGGAAACCTGGGGAGCCACCAATGCGGTGCTGATACACGACCGGTGCGAACTGACGATCGTCGGGCGCGTGGAGTCGCTTGAGGAGACTGTCCGCGAAGCACACCGCGGCGTTCGCGACTCAGTTATCCGGCTGGATCGAGCCCGGTGCAGAAGCGGATATGCCCAGTACGATCGCGACATCTGCCCGCAGAGGCCGCCGCCGTGACGGCCAACGAATATGAGCCTTGTATAGTGGGCGGGGCTGTGGTAGTATTTGCGGAGCACGGATGACAGAGATGGCACGAAAGCCAAAACTCGAATCTGGATTGGATCGGCACCAGCGGCAGGCGCGAGAACGCGGCTATACCGGTGAGTGGCCGCCGAAGAAGCCTACGCTCAATACAGTTGACGACGTACGCGCGATGCTCACAGAGATGAGCATGGGGGACCACCGCACAAGCAAAGCCACGGCGATTGGCAGTCGGGCGCTCGCGTTCTTCGAGAACATGCAGCCGGATGATATGCGGAATATCGCCCAGGCTTTACTTGATGTGGCTGAGGGTCGGAAGAATTGCCCCCGCCCTCGTATCGCCGCAATCAATTCGGCTCTGCGACTCTTGCGCGACATAAGTAGGCTCCTGCCGATGCTCGGCCGCACTGGGCAGACGGAACTGCGGAACCACCTTGAGGGGTTGGTAGATGCGTTTCTGGAGAAGATGGGGAAAGAGGAGTTTGCACGGCTCTCGCGCGTATTGATCTTGCTGACGAAGAGGAAGGCCACCGCTTCCGAGCGGGTGTTTATCATCAGCCGTACGCTGAAGATGGTGACGGAGACGCTGGAGATGTCGATCCACTTCGCGCGTGCGGCCCGCGAGCCTGCACCGCCATTGGACAAGAATGACCCGCAGATACAGGAGGCACGGGCCGAGTTCGACGCGATGATGAAGCGGATTGCGATGAGGAACTGATGCGGTATTTGCATGAGCCAAACAGATGTTGCCTGTGCTGCCATTACTGGGACGCGACGCATGAAGATCGCAGCACTGCTGTGGATATTTGTTCCGCAGAGGATAATTCTCCGCGCGTTGAACGACCTTGTAAACGACGCACTCCGCAGGCTGCATGGTGCGGTACAGGGCAAGTAACATTCTGGCCCAGGACAGACGCCTATGATTGGTGTGGCGACCTGAAATGGATAGGGCACCCCACCATGTTTACTGAAGAGGAAGATAGGCCAACTATGACCTGACGACCCCAAACAAGACGGGCACCTGCCGACTAGCTCTCGGCCAGTAGGTGCCAGAACCACCCGCCCGTTCTGGGGGCGCGTGAGCCTTAGCGGTTCTCGCGCCCCCTTTTGTTTGGGTTCATCGAAGCGAACCAATGGAAAAACTCAGCCCCAATACGTCGATGCTCGACAAGCTCCAGAGTTTCCACCTCTGGCTCGCGCGGGGGCTGTACAAGATCAAGGACAAACGTGGCCGGGTAGTGTCGTTCGCTTTGAACGAGATGCAAACGCGCCTCTTCGAGACGATGGTGGAACTCGCAGCCAAGGAACAGCCTATCCGCA
>JBDGYW010001440.1:0-2026 GCA_039588935.1 Gemmatimonadota bacterium
AATACCTGCTGCTCGCCGGTGGGACGATGACCGGTCCTATCGACATGGGAGCGCAGGCGATCACGAATGGCGGAGCGATTACGGGCGCGGCGATCACCGGCACCTCGTTCGTGATAGGTGCCAATACGCTCGACACGAACGAGTGGGCGTATCTGGATGGAATAAACCAGACCGTTGCGACAACGAGCAGCCCGACCTTTGCGGGCCTTTCCCTCACCGGCAATCTCGCCCTGGCCGCGAACTCCATCACCGGGACATCGGTAGACATCAACAATGCCGAACTCCAGCAGTTGTCGAACATCGGTGCGGCGACGATCTCTGGTACTCAGTGGGGCTACCTTGGCGCAATGGACCAGGGCGTGACTACCGGGACATCCATCACGTTTGCCAATGTCTACGTGCCACAAGGTGGCATACTCAGCCTTGATGGCAACGCCAGTGGCGAGTACATCACCAGCGGTGCCGCCGACTATCTGGATATCCACTTCACCGATGATGACAAGGGCTGCCGCTTCTACAGCGGGGCGAACCTGTCAATGACGCTCTCGCGCGAGAGTGCTGGACTACCAACGTATTCGCGCCTCACCTTCCCGCTCGGCATAGCGTTTGTCATGAACGCGACGAAAACCATCAACCTCACTGCAACGGAAACTACGTTTCAGGGAGTCAACACTCGCCACATTGATAACATCGTTGCCAAATTCGGAACAGGCCGTGATGCTGGCATTTCCTACAATGGAACAAACCTGATAATAGACCCCGACCTAGTAGGCTCCGGCAAGGTCTACATAGGTGCGACGGCGGATGACGATATCTGGTTCGGGAATGCGCGGGTCTCAAGTACAGGCAAGGTAGAGTTCAACGACTCCGGCACGTATTGGTACTCCCCCTCTAATGGCGTGTTGGCCGGAGTTACCGATGGCACGATCACCCTTGGCGCGGCGGCGACGAATCAGCTTGTTATCGAATCCGATGGAAGCCAGGAGTGGATCGGCAACGCGACGATGTGGGACGATGCCAACCTTGGGGCTATCGTCCTGGAGCGCGGGGCGTCTGCGCCCGACATCATCAACATCAATACATCTACGATACGAGCCCCGGCGTTCGACGGGAACGCCACTACGGAGCAGTTGTCGGGGACAATCGAAATACCCCATAGCTGGAAAGAGGCGTCCAGCGTTACACCACACGTACATTGGATGCCGACGACTGCGAACGCAGGGAACGTGAAGTGGCAACTGGAGTACGAGGTGATCGGGCCTGGAGACACGGCTGGCGGAGGCACCACGATCACTGTAACGACCGCCGCAGGTGGCACGGCTTGGGTGGAAACCCGCTCTGATTTCTCCGCGATCACGATGACGGGCAAGACGACCGGCACACAGATCGCGTTCAGGATATTCCGCGACCCGACGGATGGGGCTGATACCTATGGCGACGATGCCGCGATGATGACCGTCGGAGTACACTTCGAGATGGACAGGCCCGGTAGTCGGCAGATATCGACGAAATAGGAGACAATCATGGGCGCACCAGTACCGGAGAGCGTGCAGGAATATCCGGAGCGCGTGCACGGGATCAAGCATTGGGTCGAGTACACCATCGACGCGCAGCCCTCGCAGTATCACGCGATCTGGAAGTACATGAACGGTGCGATCCCGGCACTCGCGGATGTTCACATGGTCATCAACCTGGGCTATCTCGCCAGCCTGGGTGCGGAAGACCCGGAGGCCAGCTTCGCCGCCCTCGTCGCCAAGTACGAGCAGGGCAAGACCGCGGACGAGATCGTGCAACTGATCGACGCGCAGGGCTACGATCAGATGTTCGTGGACGGATGGGACCGGCGATAGATGCACGTCAAGACCGGCGACACGCACTACATGGAGTTCATCGTCTTCGACTCGGACGGGAAGACTCCGCTGACCGGCCAGGCGGCAAGCTGCACGAGTTCGCTGCGGAAGAATGGCGCGGCGGCATCCGAGACCGTGACTATCGCGGAGATCGGGAGCACGGGGAGGTACACGGC
>JBDGYW010001441.1:0-2025 GCA_039588935.1 Gemmatimonadota bacterium
AGTCTCGACGATCTCGCCCGAAGTCAACTTCCAGTCCGAGTCAGAGGTGGGGTTGGCCAGAGTCAGACGCTCCAGCTCGGCCGGGTCGGCCGGTTCCGGAACATCTGTACCCCTTTTAATATACATATCAGACACGTATTGGCCAACGGAATCCTCCGGAGATAAGTGTTTGATTTTAGATGAGATAAGCGCTACGGCCGTATCGCGATCGCGGGGTGGTGCGCCCGTCGGGCCGCTTTCGAGCTCGAGCCAGAAGGCCTCGCCGTCCTCGTTGTGGGTTTTTCCGGTGACGGCGATGTAGACGGTGGTGGAGTCCCGCTCGTCCATGATTTCGTCGACGACGAGATATCGGCACCAGGTCCCCACGGCAAAATCGGCGTCGCGCAGCGCTATGCCGGGAACCAGGAACGAGTTTTCGCTTCCGGCCACCGTCGGCGCGACGGCGAGCCCAGCGACGAGGACGACTACGAGGAAACCGCTAGTGTGCGATCTTCTTCCATGCTTCGAGGTAGTCAAAATCGGGATCTTCCTCTTCGGTATGGCACTCCGTACAGCTGTTGGCCGCTATCGCGCGGTACCGTCCGTCCCTGCTGTGTTCGATTCCCGGCCCGTGGCACGCTTCGCACTGCACGTCGATCAAGTCGACCGGCGCGCCCAGGCGGCGATTACCGGAGAATCCTCCCCGTTTGCCGTATCCAGTAACGTGGCACCCCACGCAGTTGTCGTCGTGGTGAACTGACTGCGATGCGAGCGTTTTATACGCGCGCGCGTGCCGCGTGTGCGTGTAGACTTCGAAGGCGTCTGGGTGACAGGACATACAAGCGCCGATGCCCAGATAGATTTCGTCCGCTTCGTTCGAACTTCGCGATGCCTTCAGCTGCTGCTTCGCGAACAGGATCTTCTGTGTCTTCCGATTTTCCTCCTGGAACGCCGCGAGCAACCCCGTCATTTCAGCGTCGTCGGGGACGGTCTCGCCGAGAAAGTAGCCTTTGTTGTTCGTGTCGACGACGGACATGTCGGCGTCCAACGCGATAGTCAGGTTTCCGATGTTTTGCCCCTGCGACGTGGCACTGTACACAGGAACCGTTCCAATATAGACGGGTTCCGCAACCAGCGAGCTCTTGGGATTGTGCCCCAGTATCGCGAAATCAACCTCGGGAAAGTCCGGCAATCTCATCTCCAGGTCGAAACGATCCATGTGCGCCAGCAGTATGAGTATGTCACACATCTCGCGGGCCTCCGGCAGGACCTCTTCGGCAAGTTCCCAGGGGTCCTTTATCTTATACGTCATCGCTTCCAATTCGTTGCCCGCTCCCCCGACCTTTAGCGACTTGGTTTCCGGAGACAAGAGTCCCACAAATCCGAATCGCACGCCGGCGCGCTCTACGACAAGGTACGGAGGAAAAACAGAGTTGATCCTTTGTTGGAGCGACGGCGTTCGCCGCCCTTTGTTTGCCGGAGCCTCTCGTTTCGAGATGAGGTTTGCGCATGTGATGTTCAGGTTGTACTTTTCCACATCCTCCAGGAGTTTCTCCAGGCCATAGTTCAGGTCCATTTCGCCGACGCAGACCGCATCGTATTCGAGATATCCCATCAATTTCGCGATGAAGTGTGACTTGGGCTCGTTGAACGCGTCGGCTTCGCCGTAAAAATCTCCGGCCGAACACAATATAATCGGTTTGTCCTTGTTCTTGAATTCCTTGATGAGGTGCGCCCTCCGGGCGAACCCGCCGCCGGCGTTGTTGTGTCACCCGCAGGGCAGATAATATCCTCTCGTGTCGCTGTGGTACACCAGTTGAAACGACTTGTATCCCTGCTGGCTCCTTGCGGGGCCGTTGAGAACGACAACAGCCGCCGTCAACAGGCAGAGCGAAACTGCGATCACCGTTGTCTTCATACGAATCGATCCTTTCTCTCTGTCTCGGTTACGAAAAACGCTGTCTGACTGAAAGATAACACACGACTCCGACGGCGACAAGGCAGGGCCAAAACGCCCGCACAATGGTGCGGGTTCGTTGGGCAAGC
>JBDGYW010001442.1:0-2235 GCA_039588935.1 Gemmatimonadota bacterium
AACCACCAAAGGAGATCCCGTGAGGACAACTGTAATCTTGATGAGCCTGCTACTCGCAGCAGCGAGTGTGGCAGCCGAGGAGAAGCCTGAATACGTACCCGACCAGATCATCGTAGGACTGGAGAGCCCGGGAGCGGCAGCGCTCAACGCCGTGCGCGACATCCTCCCAGGCGAGGTGAAGCGCGAGAGCTTCATGCGCAGCGTTCGCCCACCGAGCGATAAGAAGGAGCATGTGATCGTGCAGCTTCCGGCTGGCGTCTCGGTGCCCGACGCAGTAGAGCGGCTCAAGGCGAAGAATTCGCCGCATATTCGCTACGTGGAGCCCAACTACATGGGCTATCGGCAGAGCTTCTCCGAGCCCGACGACACCCACTTCGATCACCAGTACGCGCTGCACAACGAGGGCCAGGACTTCTGGCCGCTGGTCAGCCCAAATTGGGGAGGCACCGTCGATAAGGATCTCGACTGGCTTCAGGTGATCCAGGACTACATCGACGATGACACCGACTACGATGAGACGGTCGTGGTGGCGGTGATCGACTCGGGCATCCACTACAACCACGAAGACCTCACGAATATGATGTGGGTCAACAGTGGCGAAACGTGGCTCAACGGCACCGACGACGACAGCAATGGGTACGTGGATGACTACTACGGTATGGACCCCGTGTCTCATTCTGCTGTGTGCCCTTACGTCTCAGACGATGGAGATCCATCCGACGGCAACGGCCACGGCACTCATGTAGCTGGGATCATCGCAGCGCAGGGCGACAACGCCAAGGGCATCAGCGGCATCGGCGGTGTGGGGGAGACCAGCACGGGCGCGCCTCCGATCAAGCTCATGGCGTGCAAGATCTTTAACAACATACCGGGCTCAGGCTTTGCCGCCAGTGATCTTGCGTACTGCTACGACTACGTGGCGGATATGTACGATGACGGTGTAAACGTGCTCGTGACAAACAACAGTATCAGAGGGTCAAACACTCTAGGAACGGCTGTGGAGAATGCGATCGACCGGCTGGAAACACGCAGCATTCTCCTGATAGCGGCTGCCGGGAACTTCGGGCAGGACAACGGAACCTATCCGCAGTATCCCGGGAGCTACACCGACACAAACATCGTTGCAGTGGGTGCGGTTGGATCTACAGGCGAAAAGATGTCGTGGTCCAACTACGGCGACGTAGAGGTAGATGTCGCCGCACCAGGCAATCGCATCTTGAGCACTGACATCCCCGCAAGGACGAACTTTGTCTCTGAGGATTTCGAGGACTGTACCGACGGTGAGCTGCCGACGGGCTGGACTCAGGATGGGGACGAGACGTGGGGCTGCTATGACACGGGCACCACTGTGCAGCTCCGAGCCGACTATGCGAACTCGGCACCCTACTCGGCCAGCAAGACGAGTACTGTGTACTCTCCGGTGTACGACATGAGGACCAAGCCGAACTCGATCCTGGATGTCAAGTATTACGTTGAGACGGACGACGGAGGGGATAATGGAGATGGAGCCCGGTGCGAGGTCTATATCGTATCTCCATGTTGGGGTTCTCCGAAGTATTACACTGCTTGGCAGATGTGGTCCAAGAACGGAGACAACTATCCTTCTCCCCAATATACCCTACTTGATGTAGAGAGATCAGCGCATCAGTACTGGCAGTTCAGATGCAGGTGGTTTACTGACGCCACCGACAACAACTACTTCGGTGCCGCGATAGAGGAATTCGAGATTTCGTATGTGGGAGCCACAAACAACGTCTACGATTTCAAGAACGGCACGTCAATGGCAACACCTCACGTAGCAGGCGCGGCAGCTCTGCACTACGCGATGGACGACACGCTATCGATGAGCGATGTCAAGGGGCTGCTGCTGGACTCGGTGGATGCCGAGTCGGACTGGGTTGGCAAGAGCGTGACCGAGGGCAACCTGAACCTCTGGCAGACCGACCAGGACAGCGACGGCGACCTTGACCGCGAGGACAACTGCCGGCTGGAGGCGAATGCAGACCAGGCCGATGAGGACTCCACATTCAGATGATGGCGCAGTGGGGTAGCGATGGTTCGTGTGATCTCAACGGAGACGACACCGTGAACGAGACTGACTACATCCAGCAGCAAGCCGACTGGCACACCTACGATGGACCGGCCGGCGACGAGTGCGCAGGTGAGGACCCGCCGGCGTACTGCGACTGATACATAGCTGGGGGCGTGGCGAGTGTGCGACGTGCTCGCCACGCC
>JBDGYW010001443.1:0-2023 GCA_039588935.1 Gemmatimonadota bacterium
GGCGTCGCAATCAGTCAGGGACGAAAACGGCCCCGGCTTGTCACCGAGACCGCGTGCCTAATCGCGCCAACCAGAACGATCAAGTCCACGCTGCTCGCGGCACCTATTCCCGGCTGCGGCGCAACACCTCCATGGCTGTCGTCGTCTCATCCAAGGTACGATAGACATCCACGCTCATACCCCGGACTTCCACCAGTTCCCGGAATATTCGCGCAATACCAAACGCAACGTCACTGGGCGCATAGAACACCGTGCCTCTGTAGTCCTTACGCGAGCGAAGCTCTGGAAGCAGGGACGTGATTACGCTGGCACCCGTAGACTTGATTGCGAAACCGTCGGCCGAGCTGAAATCCACGATCTCAACATATCCTGACGGTACGTCGGGATCGTCCAGTAGATTCCGGAGGTGTGCAAACGCATCGCCTTCCTGAAGTACGCCTGTCACATTGGTCACAACGGCGTTTAGCTCTGCGTCGTAGCGGTACTCGATCGGCATGCTCGAAGCTAAAGGATACCCAGACCGCCGCTAGTGCATTTTTGGGGCACGGGGGTGCGCTCGTGGGACATCTGTTTGAAAAAGGGCCCGTGCTGTGTTCTTTTCGCCAACCGCCCGCTGCAATACTAGGTGTTGGGCGGATGTTGGGTTTCGACGCACGTTCGCAACATCGGTTCCTTCTGACGTTCCGGGGTTTTCCAGCGAGTGCGACTGTTGTCTAAGTGTATGCCATACAACGACTTATGGTGGATATGGCTTACGCCACTTACCAAGTGCCGTACCGCTGAGTAGATTCGCGTCAGCCGAAGGGGAGCGGACTATGGAGTCTGAAAAAGAGGATCTCCTGCACAAGCTCGAAGCCCTGGATCGGGAAGAGGTTTGGGAGCAGATGGCGACGCTCGCGACCAACGCGGTGGTGATCGTCGTTATCGCTTTCATTATTGCAATTATTTGCGTCGGCGGATCGTAACGGAGTTCAATCCCACGCTTCAATAGCTGTACTCCGTCCGTCGGTTGTTAGCAAGGCGGACATTGCTACCCAGCGATGCCTGATCCCGCTTTTCACTCCCTTGCATTTCTCCAGCTTTGGCACCACGCTTCCGGGAATCCCGCTTGGGCTCATGCCACTGTTTCTGGGTCCAGCTGGGTCTGCTTGGACATCTCCAAACGCATGGTCAGAGGAGGGTAGAAAATGTGACGCCGGTACCAGAACTCGGGAAATGCACCAGTTATGTTATCCACGCCGGTTGAGTCGGCCTAATGCAAGCGAAGCGGGGCAAAACACGCGGCGCTGTTGAATGACCAAACGAGGACCAACAAAGATGTGTGCAGCAGATACATGTTCAACTGAGAATGCGCTCGAATACACCGAGGAACAATGGGAGGAGGATTCCTACCTGCTGTTCGTGGAGCGCTCGGATCCGCAACCCTGCCCGAAATGCGGCCAAACCGGCTTCTACGGTCCCAGGGCGGCTGATCCAGGTGTGAAGTTCCGTTGTTGCCGGTATTGTGGCTTCAGCCAGGAGGTCGGAGAGGAACCGGCCCAATTCCTGCCTGTTGTTCATTCATGCGAGGAATGGCCCACAATCGCCAAGGCTCCGTATGTATGGTGGGTGCATCCTGCCATGGAACGTTTCCTATGTCCGTTCTGTGGTCGCGACTCAGACGTGAGGGGTCGGAACGTATTCAAGCCCGGTGTGTTGGGAAAGAGTCCGCTCGAAGTACCGGACCATCCTTGGGGGAAAGTGCCCCAGAATCGGACGTACTCCTATTACTTGCGCTTTTGGGAGAACTGGGAGTTCACCAAGGGAAGGGTCGTTCTCTGAAAGGTTGCCGTACAGTCGTGCTGTTGATGCTTTAGATTAGACAACGCAATGTAAGTAGAGTAATAACAATGCGTTAGAACGTCACACCGAAGCCAGGGGATTGTAGGTGCAGCAATACACCCTCCGTGCGTTTCCAAAGGCTTTGTATGCTCACGGCTGTGGGCCTGGACCGACCGATGTTGAAATGTGGAATGCCACAAAA
>JBDGYW010001444.1:0-2022 GCA_039588935.1 Gemmatimonadota bacterium
ACGAAGCAATCTCATCCTTCCCTGCCCCTGTCATTCCCGTTTCCTTGTGTCATTCCTGTGAACGCAGGAATCCAGGGAAGCCGAAGATGCACCTATTCATACGCCCTTTTATCCATGCGACGGGTGGCCCGGACAGGCGTAAGCCCCTTAGTGGCTCGATGTCCGGGCTTCTCCTTTACCCCTCATCCCCCAACCCCAACAGATGCCGGTTGCCATGTGCACCTTTCACTAATCCCGCCCCTCGCTCTATTACCCAAAAAAAAGCGGCCTCACGGCCGCTTTTTCATTGCATCTCATTCTATATCACTTGTCGTGACACTGCACGCAGAGCTCCCGCTCCCCTTCGTACGGCAGCAGCGGTTCGTGCGTGGCCAGGTGCAGTTGATGGCACGAGGCACAGGTGATCATACTCCCGTCGCGCGGATCGACCGCGCCTTCACCCATCGGGTGTGCAACCGAATGCTCGTGAGAGTGGCATTCGTTGCAGAGAGAAACCGGATTCTCTTTGAAATAACGCGCGTTATCCGCCCCGTGAGGCGTATGACAGGTCGTGCACTTCAGGTTGCGGTGCGGTGACCTCTTCAAATCCTCCGCGAACTTGCCCTCCATCGAATGACACCCCGTGCAGAGCAGCTTCTGTTCCATCCGCAGCAGCGGAGCCACCCCGGCCGCGTGCGGATAGTGACACTCGGTGCACTCGTTCTTCTCCGGACCGACGTGCCGGTAAACCTGCTTGTAGCTCTCCTGGATGTCGTCGTGACACTCGAAGCAGACGTCACTCAATTTCCCCTTCAGGGCGAACGTCTCCTTCCCCTTCAGACTCGAATGACACGCCAGGCAGTTATCGTCGGCGAACGGAGCGTGCAGCAGCGGCCGCAGAAGCCCCTGTGAGTTCGACGCATGCGGATCGTGACAGGCGGCGCAGTTCGCTCCCCGAAGGTCGTACCCCTTGTGGATAGCCGTGAACCTCTGATCGATGTCGTGACAATCCGAACAGAGTGAAAAAACCTCTTGCTTGACCAGCTTGTGTTCCTCCGTGGCGTGAGCGTCGTGACAGGTCGTACACGAGCCCCGCTTGACCGGGTCGTGCACCACCGAGCTGCCGAACCAGCCCTCGACCTGGCCGTGACAACTGGCGCATAATTCCTTCTCCCCCGCCAATAGTTGATCCGCCTCGGCGGACCCGTGAGGATCGTGGCAGGCCAGGCAGCGGCCCTTCGCAACCGGTTCGTGCACCGTCGCACGTTCATGCTTGCGCTTCTCGGCCGCATGACACTGGTAACAGAGCTCCTCCGACTCATGTTCCAGTAGCGCCGCATGCTCCGAGGCATGAGGATTGTGGCACTGGGAACATTTGCCCGACTTCAGCGGGCTGTGCACGTGCTTCTGTGATAATGCCGCTTCAAAATCGTCGTGACAATGCAGGCAGACCGTCGGTTCGTCCACTTCCCCGGGCTGGCACATCGCCAGTGGCGTCACGGCCAGCAGAGCCACCAGCAGGCCGCCGGTCAGTTTTCCGTAATGAATCATTCAGAACCTTTTCGTTTCTTCCCTTCCGCTTCGTGACAGACGCCGCATTCCCCCTCCCCGAAAGGAGCGTGAACATTGCGGCTGAACAGCCCGTCGCTCTCCGAAGAGTGAGGATTGTGACAGTCGGTGCAGACCAGCTCCGCTCCGGCCATGTCGAAATGCTTCGCCCTGAAGGCTTTATCCTCCCCGTCGTGACAGGCCAGACATTGGTCCGGAACTGCCGGTTGCGTCAGCTTTGCCGTCTGCGAAAAGTGGGGAGCGTGACAATCCAGGCACATCCCCTCCTCCGCCGGGTAGTGAGGCATTTCCGAACGCAGGTGGGCTTCGACGTCCGAATGGCAGGAGAGGCAGAGGTACTTCGGCTTCTCCAGCATCATCGCCGTATTGGTGCTCCAGTGAGGTGAATGACACTCCACGCACTGCCCCGCCGCAACCGGTTCGTGTACCGACAGGTGCGATGCCGCGCCCGCAGAGATGTCATCGTGACAGCTA
>JBDGYW010001445.1:0-2022 GCA_039588935.1 Gemmatimonadota bacterium
CGCCGCCAGCAACATGCCCAGCTTCTGGATTTCGAAAGCCAACACACCCAGGTTCGCCCCTACGCGCCGTACGAGTGCAGTAGCCAACGGACCACCGATCTTGAAACCCCTATTCGAGGCTTCGTTCACGCAGAACTGAGCCGCATGATCTGCGGCTTCCCACGGTTTCGGTTTCTCGAAACGAGCAACCAGCCGATCCGGAAGACCTGCAGCGACTTTTCCCAAACCCGACTTGGATTTGATTGCTCCGGAATGCACGAGAAGAATAGCCGTCGTGTTGTCGTTGGACGTGTGGTGCTTGAGGATCAGATCAGCGTCCACGTTCTCGGGGTTCTCGACTACAAGAAGAACCTCCTCCTTGAAGAAGACTCCGGTAGAGGCAGTTGTGCTCGAAATCTCGTCGCGATTGGCGCCTTGGACGTACTGCACGGATCGGCCGATCTCGTCAGCCACCGACGTCGCCTCCAGTAGCTCACGGTTGCGCAGGTAGTCGTGGTCGCCAGACAGCACCACAACGGGCGGGGGTGTCTCCCACTTGCTCATAGGAATGCCGACAAGGTCTCCGTGAAGGTCGGGTTCCGGTAACGAAGGACTTTGCGAACCTGAGCCCAAAGCTCTTTGGTCGTGTCATCGATACCCCGTTGGGCCAGCACCACGGCAGCCGCTTCGAGGGCCGTTCGGGGATCTTTCTCCTTGAGCTTCTCCACGACAGCCACTGTGTCTCCCGACAACGATGAGTTGACCAGGGAGCGCATGTCCTCGACGAGCTCGATGTCGTACTCGACGACGCCAGGGCACCACTGACGCAGACAGCGGGACCGGATGGTTCCGAGGGTGCCCATCTCATCGTGTGCCCACAGCACCGGGCGCACAACGTCTGAATCGAACTCCTCGATGCTCTTGAGCAAAATGTCTGCGGACGCGTTGTTGGCTCGATCCATCGGACCGACAACCACGACGCCGATCCCATCACCGATGGGAGGGTTGTTCATCAGCTCGACGACTTCGCGACTCTCCGCAACCTTCAGCCCGTTATCGCCGAAAGGGTCGTGAATCATCCGGCCCAGCACCGAGGCTTTTGCCAGTGCAGCCGAACGAGCCGACGGCCCATGGAAGAGAATGGCAGACGTGTACGAGGCCACGTCCCTTATACGCCCCTACAGGTTAATGCCGAAGGGTGTATTGCACGTTTGGCAAACGTACTGAATCCAGGTTCCGTGAATCCCGTTGTTCTTCTTCAAAAGAACCTTCGCTTGGTTCCCTTCACAGGTCTTCCGAGCACGGCACTTCACCCAGACAACCTCGTCTTCAGGGCGCTCGATAGCACCTGCACCCGTGTTGATCGATCCCGGGGGCTTCTTGTTCGACGGCATCCTTCACCTTACCGGGCAGCTACTTGTCGATCGGTCCGTATCCCGCATCGTGAAAACTCTGGGCAAGCGCTTCGCCGATCGCGTTCACGAGAACGGTGACATTGGTCAGCGCCATGAACTTGAAAGCCGGGTTGTTCGGGTTCCACCGAGCGTCTTGCAGCACAGGCAACACAGCCCGGTGCCACTGACGCCCATTTACCCAACAGGGCAGCGTGAGCCCTTTACCGCCCACAGTCAGCGCACACTGCCCCGAAGTACGGACAATGGAGACGAGCGAGGAAGGGCTCGCCAAATTTGAGGTCGGGAAGGAGGCTTGCGCGGACCCGATGACGATCGCGTACACAGGGATGGCGAGAACATCCTTCGCCTGCTGGGGCGTGTAATTCCCCCCTCTTCCCCCTTGCCGGACTCTGCGCTTGTCAGCCATGTTCCAAACAGGGGCGTCCAATAGGAGAAACACCGCGAACAGGCGTAGTCCTCCTAGAGATCGACAAAATTCCCCTCGACAGGAAACTCGCGAAATTGTCGTCGTAGGGGGTCTTCCAGGGGGTTTCGAGTAGTCCCCTTCCTCTACAGGCTTTTCAATTTTAAGCCCTTGGGCTTGGTGTCGTCTGTATCAGTACTTGGAGTAGTAGCAGTAGTTGGATTT
>JBDGYW010001446.1:0-2021 GCA_039588935.1 Gemmatimonadota bacterium
GATCCTCGCGATGGGTGTTTGCGGTTGTGCGGCCTTGTTCGTCGTATTCGGACTGATTGGCGGCGGGCACGAGCAGCACGAGAGAAAAGATGGTTGTGGTACCTGCGGCACAGAGGAGAACACGGCTCAGTGCGGTGTTTGTCAGACAGCAAGTGAGATTTCGGAGCAGAGCCATGCATAAACAAGAACCGTCACGATTCTACGGCCCGAGCCGGCGAGACATTCTACTGCTTGGAGCTGGGGCATTTGCAGTTGCGGCTGTCCCTCTGTGGAGAAGCAGACGGAGTAGACTGATCAGACGCAGCGTTCCGTTGATGGGAACGATTGCTGAAATCGGTGTGGTACATCGGGACGAACACTATGCGCACGGCGCCATCGACGCCGCTTTTGCGCGACTGCGTCAGGTCGAGCGCCTGATGACCCGTTTCGAAACCACATCGGACGTGGGGAGAGCCAACCTTCAAGCGGTACGCGAACCTACAGGCATCTCGAGTGCCACCGCAGATGTTCTTCGGGAAAGCCTACTCTGGGCGAATTCGAGCGACGGAGTGTTCGATCCATGCCTCGGCAAGGTCTCGAAGGTCTGGAACATCGGACAGCGCTCAGAACCGCCGCGGGCCGAGCAAGTACATCGATACGCCGGCCAAAATCTGTTCCGTTCCTTGGACATTGATGCCTGTAACGGCCGCACGGTGGTGCAGTTTACGGAGCCGGATGTCGAAATCGATTTGGGCGGGATTGCCAAGGGGTACGGCGTCGACGCGAGCGTAGAGACTCTCAGGGAATGGGGAATCACTGACGCGTTGGTGAACGTCGGCGGCGACCTGTACGCGATGGGTTCCTCCGAAGACGGCAATCCTTGGAAGGTGGGAGTTCGCTCGCCGCGTGATCCCAGCAAGGTTTCGGAGCAGTTCGAAATCTCAGATGCTGCAGCAGCGACATCCGGCGACTACATGCAGTTCTTCCGTCATAACGGCAGGCAGTATCATCACCTGCTGGATCCCAAGACCGCGGAGCCACGGGAGAGTGCTGTTCACAGCATCACGATCACTGCCGACGATTGCATGACGGCGGACGCGGCGGCTACTGCGGTGTTTGGCATGGCGAATAACAACGCAGCTCATCTGCTGAGTGTTCGTGCGCCGACCGCCAGGATCGTCAGCACGATCTAGACTGCTCAATTCAAAGATGCCACGGGAAACGTAACGGCTGAGTTCGTTGCGTTTCTCGTTTTCTTTTTCGTCAGCGGCCAATTCTTGGTGCCGCTGGCTCGTGTTGTGCTGTTTGGTGTCGGCGATTCCCGCTTGCCAGAATTCGTCGATCTACGCTATATGCAGTAGAGTATTGTGAGCATCAATCAGGAAGTAATCCCATCAGGGCAGGACTGTGCATGACATCTCCAAACGCATCAATCCGCCAACCAGCCGTAGCCGGTCGATTCTACCCGGGATCAGAGACTGAATTGAGATCGATGGTTGAAGGTATGCTCGCCGCCGTCGATGCCGTGCCGGAACCGGCTTTCGGAGCGATCGCGCCTCATGCCGGGCTCATCTATTCGGGTGAGTGTGCCGCTCATGTTTTCAAGCGCATGGTCATTCCGCGGGTCGTTGTGATACTGGCGCCGAACCACACGGGTCGAGCGAGCCACCCTGGTGGCGCTGCCGCTTGGGACAACGGTGCATTTGACACCCCCGTCGGGAAACTAAGTGTGGCAGATGATTTTCTCGCTCAGCTCGAAACTGAGACCGACCTCGTTGCACACGATCCAGCAGCTCACGCCTACGAACATGCGGTGGAGGTGGAATTGCCGTTCCTGGCGTTACTAGAGCCCGAGACGACGATAGCGCCGCTCGTGTTGGCATGGGATGACTGGGACCGCTGCAAGGAATTGGCTGGCGCGCTTGCAGCCACGGCATCGGAATGGCCGCACGGCGTTCTGCTTTTGGCTTCCTCGGACATGACCCACTTCGAATCGGCTCAGGCTGCAGCTACGAAGGATAGAGGTGCACTCGAGGCTGTCG
>JBDGYW010001447.1:0-2014 GCA_039588935.1 Gemmatimonadota bacterium
CGATTTATGGCCAATGTGCGGTCGCCTGAGCGCACGGCTTCCAGTAGCGTCGGGAGCATTGTCGCGGCGTCCGTTGCCGTTCGTACGATCACGGCCATCGTAAGCGGGGCGACAAAAGCGGTCTCGTACGCCTGCGCGTGCGGTACGTACCACGTCGGTGACGGTTTGTGCTTCACGGCCAGGTGCCTCACATCGCCTACTACGCCAACCACCTCCATCCAGGGGGCGCCACGTGAATGCACTCTGAAGCGCTTACCAACTGGGGCCTCATTTGGCCAATGCGCACTCGCCATGGACTCGTTGACGATGACGACCGGCACTGAGTTGATATCGTCAGCATTCGTGAACGTTCTGCCGCGGATTAGATCGATACCCAACGTTTCGAAGTGCCCTGATGTGACGTGCTCCACCCGCTCTGCAGGGGCATGACCGACATCCGGCACGGATCCTCTATCGAGTACGATCGACAAACGTCCCCAGCCAAGCTCAGAGAGCGGTGAGGAACTGGTCGCAGACGCTGATACCACACCCGGCAACCGTTCGATCCGCTCGAGGATCTCCCGATAGAGAGCCACTACTGACTCCGGTGTGTCATACGTGGCACTGGAAGGCCACAGACGAAACTTCACCGTGTTCGTCGTGCTGAACCCTGGATCGACCCTGTACACTTCGATCACGCTACGTACCATTAGGCCCGCGCCCACTGTGAGCACCACTGCGAACATAACCTGCAAAACGACTAGGACACGCCGGACGGTGTTTCCCACTCGCCTTCCGGCAAGCGCACGGCCACTTTCCTTGAGTGACTCTGCCGGGCTCACAGACGCTGAGCGCAGCGCAGGAAGGAGCCCGAACAGGATTCCTGTGCCAAGAGTGACAGCTGTCGAAAAGAGCAGAACTTCTCTGTCGACAGTTATCTGATTGAGTCTAGGGAGACCCGCCGGGGCTAACGCGACCAGTAAGTTCACGCACACCTCGGCGACCAAAATGCCGGCGACGCCACCGAACCCCGCCAACAAGAGGTTTTCGGCGAGGAGTTGACTTGCTAAGCGCAGCTTCGTGGCCCCGATCGCATGTCGCACGGCAAGCTCGCGCTTGCGGGCTTCGCCCCTCGCGATGAGTAGGTTTGCCAAGTTCACACAGGCGGTGATCAACACGAAGGAGACTGCCCCCATCAGTACGAATATGGGGGTCGTGACCGGTCCGACTATGTTTTCGTGGAAGGGGCGCAGGCGAATCTGAGAGCCTGGATCCGGATAGTACTCAGGGAAGTCGCTGCTTGAGCGTGCTGCGAGCAGATCCGCTTCAGTCTGCGCATCATCGATGGACGCGCCCTCTCTCAGCCGCGCCAGTACGCTCAGATAGTGGCTGTTGCGACTCCACGGATCGGCCCGATTCAGCTGAAGTGATGTCCAGGCCCTCCAACTCGCATCCGGAAACTCAAACCCCTCGGGCATCACTCCAACGATCGTGACTGACCGGTCCGCAGCGACAATGCTCTTGCCGATGACGTTTGGATCACCACCGAATTCACTCCTCCACATCGAGTGTCCGAGTACGAGCACCGGACCGACATCCGGGAATTGCTCCGCCCCGGGCATGTCCTCCTCCAGGGTGAAAAACCGGCCTAGCATCGGCTCGACTCCCAGCATGGGAAGAAGCTCGGCACTAGCCTTCATGACCGGCACTCTTCGTGGCAATGTAGAGTCTCCGATTGTCACCTCGCTTCCCCTGTATGCCGCTACCTGAGGGAACGATCTCATCTGCTCGGCGAGATCTTGGAACTCCGGTTCCGACACGAATCCGAACTCGGTGCTGCCACCGATGCCGCTGCTGACCTGTATGTCGACGAGTTCGTGCGGGCTATCGAGAGGTAGCCCGCGAAACAGCACACCGTTCACCACGCTGAAGATCGATGACGTGGCCCCGATGCCGAGAGCCAGCGTTGCAACGGCGAGGACCGCGAACCCTGGTTGCCTGGCGTGACAGCGAACAGCGTTGCTCAGGTCGCCGA
>JBDGYW010001448.1:0-3024 GCA_039588935.1 Gemmatimonadota bacterium
GCTCGCAGGCCGAAATCGCCTGTCTTGGCATAACTTCCAACGACGTACCGTTTCTCTTCGTCCGCCGGATCATAGAAATCTCCTGCCTGATCAACCTTCCCTAACTGCCTTAGCAACCAGAATATGGAGGGGGCACCTCCGCTCACCCCTTTGTTTATCGCATTTTTCATCTTCACTGCCCAGTAGACCAGGCGGCGCCCCTCAGGATCGACCATCACGATGGGCGCGTTGCTGACATACAGATACCCCCGCTTCATGGAAGGGTCCCGCCTGGTGAAGCGACCAGAACCGCCGTAGTACCTCGCCCTGTAGTAGTACTGCTCGCTTTCCTCGTCGTATTCGCGGGCGGTGTAGGTGTAGCGGTTGGTGACGTTTTCCGTCCAGGAGCCGAGTTCCTTGCCGAAGGCGTAGTAGTCATACGTGTTCTGGGTGGCCTCGTTGGAATCGAGGAGATTGCGGATGGAGCCAAGACCGTCTTTGAGGTAGTAGTAGGTGCTCCCGCCGGTGGCCAGCGAGACGTTGTCATCAAGACCGGGCGTGACGTAGGTCGCCTGAAGGACATCGTCACCGTCAAAGTCGGCAATCACGTTCGCACCGGCGAGAAAGTATTTCGTTGTCGTGGAATCGACCACCTTGCGGATCCTCCGTTTGCCCGCGTCGTAGGTGTAAGTCGCGTCATTATCCGTGCCCGTCGTGTCAAAGGCCGTCAGGTACGTGTCGTAGTCATAAGTATATGCTTTTTCCGTGGTTCCGTCATCGGATTTTGTTAAAGCGCCGTTCGCGTCGTATTCGTACTCGGTGGTCGTGCCGCTGGTGGTCTCCGAGGTCAACGGTTGCCCGAGGCGTCATAGCAGAAGGTTTGCGTATAGGAGTCCCCGCCGGTCCTGACCTCGCTTGCCAACTGATATTTACTACCAAAAAGTGGAATCTACCCTTTACCTTGTCCCCTTTACCTTGGTGTCCGCTTTACCTTCACTAACTCCCTTGACTCCAGGTTGCGTCACGTCCACTGGCGGGCATCCTACTTCGCCAAGGCTATGCAATACAAGAGACGCCAGTGCCACACCCTTTTCAATGGAGCATATCTCTTCCTATTCGTTCCCCATTCAGTCAATAGTGTGCCTCTTCGTAGACTTTGACTTCATAAGTCTCGCGGTTCACCCATCCGTCCCATGCCATCGCCGCGTACCCGGGCCCCGCCGGAGGGTCTGTGAAATATGAGAAGCCAACATATCCCCACTCCGGAAAAGTCACTATACCCAGCCATTCCGGTGCACCCGTGTACGTCTTCGCGTGCTCGAGGTCCGCCTGAACGATCTTGCGGAAGTCAAACCATATGAAAAGCGGCACATCTTCGAGCCATCCGTTCGCCGCAAACGCGCGCCCAACAGCGGAAACCAGAGGTTCCTGCCAGCCAGCCGTGAAATACTCTGGAGGGTCACTGGGATCAAGCGGCGAGAAGCCGCTAAAACCCGTTGCCGTCGGCAGGTAACTCGATGCGGCTGGCAAGAGCGAGATTTCAACGTGAAATCCAGTCGTGTCCACGGTTCCCCTTGCAACCGTGATGTATTTCGCCTTCGTCAGTCGAACCACTCCAAACGCCTGCTGCGGCCCGTCGCTCAACATCCCAATCACGCATGTCGACCATTGAGACAACTCGCCCTGCCTCTGAAGACTATTCAGCACTCCCTCAACCATGGTGCGGCCCGGGAACTCCGCCAGGTCCTCCTTTTCCATGTGTTCCTTCGACGCAACCTCTTCCCAACCCACGAGAAGGCGGCGTCTGTCGCGCCAGTACCACAAACAGGCAAGAACCGATACGACCACTACCGCAAGCGGCAGTCCTGCAAGGAGGTATTTTGGCATGCGTTTCATGTTACACCCCCCGACCCGAATCGCGGTTTGTCTTGTTGCCTGCTCATTGACTTGCTTTGACAGTCGAGTGTGTGCGGGCTGTGTCACACTGGCCAGGAGTCAAAGTTGAGCCCACCGGCGCTCCCCTATACATAACATTCGACTTATCACTGACGTGTCTCAGTCCCAAGACATGCCCCAATTCATGCGGCATCACTCTGCCCCCAGCGCCGTTTCCAATGGCGAAGGCGTGGGCAGGCGGTACCGCCCATCCTGCCCACTCGGCGAAAGCGTACCCTGGCGGGGTTTTGCCTCTTCTTCCGCATATCTGTTTAACCCAGTGGCCATAGACATTATCCGCGCCGGGCTGGCTCGAAGATATCTTCGCTACATCACCGATATTCCTGTAATTCGTCAGGTCAAGCACATGGTTCGAGCCAAGAATACTCTCTGTGGAACTCTGGTCGTAGGTCTTTCCCCCGCCGTTCACCACCTTGATGCAGCACTGCTGCCATATCGATGTTGCGCTCGCGAACTGCTGCGCTATTGAAGTGGTCGAAGCGAAGTACTGCCGCCACTGGACTACTACGTGTTTCCAGGGAACGCCCCCCTTTTCCACACCGCAACAGTCGTACTTCCCTGTGCCGGCTATTAGTCCCGTTGGGTCGGTGAGACCTGTTGGCTGGCCGGCTACATAACTGTACAGGTTCACCTGATCTCTCGCCGGGTCACGGGAGAGGAAGCGGCCGCTGGCGTTGTAGTACCTTGCGCGGTAATAGTACTGCTCCGATTCCTCGTCCCACTCTCGTGCGGTGTATCGGTCCAGGAGCCCAGTTCCTTGCCAAAGGCGTAGTAGTCGTAGGTGTTCTGCGCCGCCTCGTTGGTATCGATGAGGTTGCGGATGGAGCCAAGACCGTCTTTCACGTAGTAGTAGGTGCTCCCTCCGGTGGCCAGCGAGACGTTGTCGTCGAGACCGGGCGTGACGTAGGTCGCCTGAAGGACATTGTCGCCGTCAAAGTCCGCAATCACGTCCGCGCCGTCGAGGAAATACTTGACTGTGTCGCTGTCCACCACCTTGCGAATCCTCCGCTTGTCCGCGTCATAGGTGTAGGTAGTGTCGTTTTCCGTGCCCGTCGTGTCGAAGGCCGTCAGGTACCCATCATAGTCATA
>JBDGYW010001449.1:0-2013 GCA_039588935.1 Gemmatimonadota bacterium
GTGCCGTGTTCAATCGTGTTTGTTGCTAATTCGTACACACAGAGACGCAGCAGCAGCTTGCTCCGCGGATTGAGATCCTCCGAGTCTGCGATCAGAGCGATGGCTTTGTTGAGCCGTTCCACCGCCCGATCGATGCGATCGATGCCGACCCTATATCGAATCCGATGGCCTTGTTTGTTCGATACCTTTCGCGAACGCTTCGGTTCCGAGCGGAAGCGAACGCAGGCTCCTGCGTCGCTGATACGCGGCAGCTGTGCCGTCGGTGGCCGGAGATTCTTCATCGCGCAAAAGTCTTCGAGACGCGTCACGTTACGTTTTGACGTGCCACGACGGTGGTGCAGCCGGACGTCATCCAGGTCCTCGGCCGCACACCTGGAAACGAACGCGTCGAGACGGGTGAAGAATTCCTCCGACTCTTCAGGGGCCACCTCCAAGTGAACGCGGGAGGTGTCGAAGTCGATGTCAACGATCCGCAGCCACATCGATCAGCGCCTCCTGTTCTTCCAGTTGGTGGTCCCCGCGGCCGGGTTCTCGTCCCTCCACGCTGACCGCGAGCAGCGTGAGGTCGTCCGATTGGGGAGCGGACCCCCTGAATACGGCCTCTGCCCGGACCAGCCGGCCGATGAGCGATTCCGCTCCCTCCTGTCCGTGTTCGTTGGCGATGTCCAGTATCCGGTCGAGCGTGAGCTGCTCACCGTCCACGTTCATCGATTCATTCAGTCCATCGGTGTACTGTAGAAGCATGTCGCCGGGCGCCAGGACGAGACGGTATTCGCGCAAATGCTCGGCAAACATATGGTCGGGGAACGTCCCCATCGGCGGACCTTCCATCTTGAAAAATCTTGCCCGATTTGTTTCGCGGTCGTAGATGAGGGCGGGATTGTGCCCGGCGTTGGAGAACACGACCGAACCCGTTTCGCCGTCCAGTATGGCCACGAAGAACGTCACGAACATATTACGCCGGATGTTTCCCAGCAGCGCGGAATTCAGTTTGCGTACGATCTCTTTCGGCGGCGTGCCTTTGGCGATCAAGTTCTGTACCATGATCTTGACCATGGCCATGACAACCAGACCGGGCACGCCTTTACCGGAAACGTCGGCCATTACCAATCCGACCTTGGAGCCGCCGAAGCGGACGACGTCCAGGTAGTCGCCGCCGACCTCCGTGGCCGAATTGTAGTGGTGTCCGATCTCGTATCCGTCGGGTGACCATACGGTTTCCGGCAGCAACGTGTGTTGGATGTCGCGTGCGATCTCCAGCTCGCGGTCCATCCGCTCCTTGATAACGTGTTCCTTTTGCGCGGCGGCGATCCGGAAGGCCATTTCGTTGAACGCGTGGGCCAAAACCTGAAACTCGTTACGGCTGGGCATGTTGATCTTCGCATCCAGATTGCCTCCGGCCAGCGTGTTTACGCCCGACATCATCGCCTTCATCGGCCGTGAGATTCGTTGGAAGAAGAAAAGCGCCAATACGAAACCGAAGAGTAATGCCACGGCACTCACGGTTATCGTGATGCGCACACCGTTCGCGATATTTTCGTGAAGTTCCTTCTTGGAATACATGAGATAAACGTTTCCGATCGATTTCTTCTGGCTAAGGACGGGCGTTCGGAAGATGTAAGAATGATCGTTTACATGGAGTCTCTCGTCGCCGCGCAGCATATCGGCGACGGCGGGGACGACCGGATGGTGGGATGACAGATCGGGCCGGAACGGTTTGCCGACGTTGACGACTTCCCGATCACCTTGTATGAGCCCGTCGGCGTCGGTCACCGTCACCGACAACACGCTGCTCTGATGCTCGAGTATTCGCGTTACCAGGGGATATAACTCGATTTCCGGATCGGCGTGCAGAAGCGCCTTTTGGCTGGAGAGCGCCACGTTCCTCGCCTGGAGAATGATCGTCTTCTCCATCTCATGGGTAAGGGTTTTTTTGTCGTTCACAATCAGGAAGTAGCTGATAGCGGACACCGTGAGGCCCAACAACAACAGCGCGCCGAGCCATAGCTGCGT
>JBDGYW010001450.1:0-2012 GCA_039588935.1 Gemmatimonadota bacterium
GTCGGACAGTGCTTCCTTCAACCGTTCAAACACATCGGCCATCTGGGTCGGCTCCGAGGTCAGACTCGGCCACTAGAATACGGCTCAGATTGGGCGTTGGCTAGAGCCCAAACTCGCCGACTGCGCCCCCATTGTGCCCCGCACCCCTGTACACGAGCCATGCGTGTCTTGATCAGCGAGTGAATCGTACGCTTCGGCCGAGTATGTGACCAGAGACGCCGAGACTAGGTACTCCCGCCGGATCGGTCGACGGGTCCTTCGTTGGGCGAGCGTGACCTTATGTGCTTATACCCCGTATTTGCCTTCTAGGAATCGTCGCAGGTCAGACGGGCTGGCAGCCGCGATCTCCTGCCATGTACGGAAGCCACAGCGTCGCCTCACTTCGACGCTCGATATGGCCGAGTGGACTGCCCACCATTCTTGAATGAGATCTGGACGTCGCTGATCAAGGAACACTGCAAATGATGCCTTGTGTTGTACGGCAGCCAACACGTTCCTGATCAATTGGTATCCTCTGAACGAATCGTCGTCACCCGGGAGCGCATCTACGTCGAACACCTTCTCAAGGTCACGGTACCTAAGCACGTGCTCTCGTGGCCTGGACGTGAAGTCCTTCTCGGTGAGTTTGGCCTCGACGAGCAGATCACCGACCCTCATGTCTACCTCAGTCGCATCATCTGTACCGTCCGCAAGTGACACCTTTGCCAGGAATCCGAAGTCGGGTTCTTCCTTTACCGATGCGACTTGAAGCTTCTCGAGAATCCGCTGCGGAGCGCCGGGGAAGCAGAAGCAATTCATCAAAAGCGCATCGGAGCTGCTTGAGGAATCCAGTTCCATCGCTGACCGACCTTTACCCGGCGGCAGGTCCTTCCGTTTTGGGTGGGTCTTCTCTAGTCGGCGTGCCCATTCCGGCCTTGCTCGTATCGCGTCCCACGATTTTGGATGGAAATTCCCATGGCTTTTGCAGCCCGAGGCGGGTTCGAATAGGACTACCGGGTTAGATCCGAGACTCCGGTAGTGAGGGAGATAGTTGTTTGCCGCCCATGGATCCGCATGCTCCCGCAGCTGCTTCCGCAATTTCCCAGCCCAGTTCATCGGCCTCACCGTCCTTCGTGATCTTGTCAAGCTACACACACCAGTGAGGGAATATGCCTTCTCGGCCTTCCCTTAGCCTCCGTGGATTTCTCGGCGGCCGGGGAGTATGTCGATAGGTATCTGGCCGGCCGAAGGCCGCGGAAGGCAAAGGAGAAAGTTGTTCCACCGAGAAACAGCCACAGAGGCCTTTTCTGGCGCTCCCCCGACGCGTGTGGACACCAACGTGGGCACGGAGAATGTGTCACCGACGCTTTCCTTTACCCCTCCCCGGCCTCGCAAATACTCAGGAGTATTCGGGTAGCCCCGTGGAATTACGGGACAGAGGGAAGCCAAAGGAAAAACGTGATGTGTTCGGAGTGCGCGTCAGCGCCCTTACCGGTTGAGGAGGCGGGAAACGACAACAGTTCAATACAGCGCTAGCCCCGTCAGGACGTTGCCTCCGCAGTTCGACTATCGCAGGTGGGTCTCATTGCGGGCCTTGCATTGCGCGCAGAAGCACACGTTGCGCGTCACTCCTGGTGGGATCCTGCAGGGTATTGATGGTCCGGAGACATATTCTCCGAAACCTTCCTTTGGCCTTCCTGGCCCTCAGAGATACTCGGGAATATTCAGATAGCTATCTGGCTGTACTAGACACGTGGAAGGCAAAGGAGCAACTGGAGGTGTTCGGAGTGTGCTTCAGCGCCGTTACCGGCTACGGGGGCCGGTAACGAGAGCAGTTCAATACCCGGCGAGCCCCGTCAGGACGTCGCGTTGAAGATGCTGGAGTCTGCGGTGGGTCTCACTGTGGGTCTCAATCAATTCTCCGTGAATGCCCACAGGCAGTCTGGACAGGGCGCATGACGCGCAATATGGGAAGGTCCTACCGATACCCTCGGTGAGAGTGTCGCCAAATTCAAGGACAGCCGAGGCGATAA
>JBDGYW010001451.1:0-2012 GCA_039588935.1 Gemmatimonadota bacterium
TCTTCGAGACAGGCTGTGTAGCCACGCGCGGTCTCACCTGGGTTCCCGGTATGCAGGGCGCAGACGTCCTCTTCCTGTCCCGCGAGGGCATCCGCTCCCTGAACCGCTCCCAAACCGACGCCCAGGGCGGCGCCGGCCTCCCACTTTCCACCTCCATCCAGTCCCAAATCGACCGCATCAACTGGGCCACCGCAGATCGCGCCGTGGCCACCTACTGGGACAACACCGCCTACTTCGCCGTACCAGTAGACGGCTCCATCTACAACAACTTCATCATCGCGTACAACACCCAACGCCCCGGCTGGCGCTTCCTCGACTGGACCCCCAACGGCTGGGCGCGCGCCAAGGTGGGCTCCAACCGCAAGCTCTTCTTCCTCGGGGCCGTCAACGCCTCCGACGGCCAGAGTACCTACACCAACGGGCACCACCTCTACGAGGCCTTCAACGGCTACATCGACCCAGTCCAGAAAGCAGTCGACTCCGACGAACACACACGCGGCTTCACCTTCATAGAGGAGCCCTCTCAGCGCCTGATGCACACCAAAATCTGGCGCCAGCTGCAGCTGAAGATCCAGTCCGCCTCCACTTGCGCCACAATCTCTGTCCAATACAAGGTTGACGACGACAACGAATGGATTGCACTCAGACACATTAGTGTCGATCCTTCGGATGCCTATCCGTTTCTACCTGTATACCTACCCTTCTCTCTGGATTCTGGCCGCATACTCAAGCGCTCCCTGAGCCTCCACTCCATCCGACCGGGCTACAAGCTACAACTGCGTTTCCGAGACCAGGACTCATTTGGTCCTGCCAAAATCCTGGAAGCCGAACTCTTCGCACACCGCCAGGCGGTTAACTTCTTCGGGTATTAACCATGGCAGAATTCACAAGGGGCCGTACATTCAGTAACGGCGAGCAACTCTCTCCGGCAAAGCTGAACAGTCTCATTAACAACGCTACGCTCGGTTCGGTCACTGCTGACGACCTTGGAACTGCACTACTTCCGTATTCATACGGCGATACGGCGCCGGCCTGCACCGGGGCCCACATCTGGTACGACACCACCGCCGGCTCAGAAGGGCTAAAATACGCCTTTGTCAGCACGAACCTCTCCATCGCCAGCTGGCTCTATGCCACCCCCAGGCGCGAAGGCATCTACTGGGTGAACGAGGCCGTCTCCTTGGGTACCCCACTGTTCGTGTTCCAGAAGGGATCAGAAAACGCCGGCGTTGGCTGGCGCACCTACGACGGCGTCAACCTCCCCATGGTCTTCCGCTGCACTGCTCGCTCCCAGATCACGCCACAGGCCGTAGTGGCTATGGAATCAGTCAGCGGCGCCGGCCCAGTGAAATGTGCATGGACAGGTATTATCCCGGCCGACACCCTGGGCTCTCAGGTCTCTATCGGCGATCTCCTCTATATTGACCCAGATGCGCCCACTAAGTTCAAGGTCGGCTCCTTCAACCTATGGCGCAACAGGATGCTGGCCCATTGGACCCTGAACGAAGCAGCCGGCGCCACGCGCAGCGACACGTTGGGAACCCTACACCTCCAAGACACCGGCACCGTCCCCCAGACGGCCGGCAAGGTCGACGCGTACGGCGCAGAGTTCAACGACGCCGGCGGACACAAGCTCTCCCGTGCCGCCCACGCCTCACTTGACTTCTCCTCAGACAGCCTCACATTGAGCTGTCACATGCAGATCAACTCCAAGAGCGGCACTAAGAACTGGTTCGTTGTCGGCCAAGTCGACGCTGCCTGGGCTGATCGTGCATTCTACCTGTTTTACGACCGTGCCGTGGATCGGATGAAGTGGGCCACCAGCCCAGATGGCTCAAGCGGCGAAGTGGTGATCGCCAACAACTTTGGTGCGGTCCCAGTCGACACCTGGTTCCACGTCCTGGCATGGTACAATGAATCATCCGGACAGATCGGCATCCGCATCAACAATGGCACCGCTGACACCACCGCCGGCACCTCAGGCGGCCTGAATGTCTCCTCCGCCGACCTGA
>JBDGYW010001452.1:0-2011 GCA_039588935.1 Gemmatimonadota bacterium
TGGTGCCCTTGGCGTGAACCAGATAGACCAGTTAAGGCAAGCCTTTGACAGTCTCGGGCAAGGCATTGGCGTCAATATCGATCAGTTCGATCAGATGACCTTGGGCGGCGTTGGCCTGACCGATGCGATAGGGCAATCCGCACAGGCAATGGACACCGCTTCTGCCTCTGCGGGAGGACTTGGGACACAACTTATTTCCGTTGCTGCTGCCGCAGCCGCCGCTTATCAAGTCTTTCGCCTTGGTTTGCGCATTATCCAAGAGTCGAATGAAGAGTACGATGAGTTTGCCGAGGCCACACGTCGGGTGCGTCACCAGACAGGCCTACTAACCCAAGAGGCATCCTCGTGGCTTACTATCCTGGAGACATCAGGCGTTAGCGCTTCTACGGCAGAGCGCGGCATGTCGCAGTTTCTGAGCAGGGTAGCCGACCTGAACCGTGAGTTGGCGGCAGGGACAGAGCCATCCAGTGACTTTGCCAAGGCAATGGACACGCTGGGCGTCAGCGTGACGGACGCGCAGGGAAACCTAAAAACGACTGAAGTCCTCCTGAACGATGTTAACGTTGCCTTCCAGCAGCTTGGTCCTGGCATTGTCAGCGCGCAATTAGCTACCGATCTCTTTGGTTTCTCTGGTCGCCAGTTATTGCCTATTCTGACCGATCAAGAGCGCTCTCTGGCTGACTTGACGGAAGAAGTGAGCAAATACGGTGCGGAGCTGGGGGCCATCGATAAGGAGGAATACGAGGAGCTGCGCGACTCGCAGGCAAGGCTCCAGGAATCTGCGCGAGGACTCAGGCTAGAGTTTGCTCGCGGCTGGACGGAGGCGCGTACAAACTGGAACAACTTCCTTGCCGACCTGATCAATGGATTCAGGGAAATTGATGCTACCGTGCGGGCATTCAGTGCTACTTATCTCTCCTTCCAATCGCTGATGCAGGGAGGGGATCTGGACGCTAGATTCAGGGAGAATTTGGAGTTCTTCCTGACGGGCGAGAGCGAAATGGCGCGTGCACTAGAAGAGTCTGAACAAGCATGGGCTGACTCTGCACAGGCTGCCGCAGCCGCTGCTCAGGTCACTAGGGAAGCAGAAAAAAAACGCCAGAAGGCCATCGAGGACACGCTGCGCAGTCTATCCGAGATACAGAGCCAGTATGCCGCCAAGCTGGCAGACATCGAGCAGGACGCCGCCCAAAAGTGGGAAGACATCCTCGTCAATCGGCAGCGGGACGCGATGGACCGGGCGCGGCAGGAAGCCTTCCGCCTGATCGACCTGCAAGCAGCGTACAACGATCGCCTAGACGCCATCGAACGCGACTTCGCCAAGCGATGGGAAGACATCCTCGTCAACCGCCAGCGGGATGCGCTCATACGCGGCTTGCAACTCGCGTTCCGCTACGAGGATCTCGCACGCTCCGCAGAACAGCGCCGGCAGGACGCCCTGCGCAACTTTGCCGACCGAGAGGCAGAGATCCGCAGGGACGCGCAGAGACGTGCGGAAGAGGTCGAACGCGATGCGCAGCGGCGGCGGGAGGAGCTGGAGCGAGATCACCAGCGCCGAATCCGCGACATCCGGCAGCAGTTCCTCGACACAGCACTGGAAGCCGCACGGCGCAACGATGCCGTGGCAGTCGCTCGCGCCCAGCGCCAGCGCGCAATAGCGCTGCGCGACGAGCAGCAGCGCTACGAGGACGAACGTAGCGACCTGGAACGCGCCCTCGCAGAGCGGCGCCAGGACATCGAACGCAATCGGCAGGAGCGAGAGGCAGACCACAGGCGAGAGCTAGAACGCGCTCTCCAGCGCATCGAGGAGAACTATGCACGCCAGCGGGAAGCCTTGGAGAGACAGAACCAGCGCGAGCGCCTGATCCGAGCGATTCGCTATCAGTGGGAACTGGAAGACTTTAACGCGGCTCGGGCAGAGCAGCTACAAGCCGCTGAGGAGTGGTACAACAGGCAGATCGATGCCTTGCGCTTGGCTCAGGCACGCGAGGACCTGGAGCGCGAGGAGCAA
>JBDGYW010001453.1:0-2186 GCA_039588935.1 Gemmatimonadota bacterium
GGTACAGAACCGGCCGGGTGTATGGCTGCCCCGGTTAGCAATCCACCCACCTCTACGGGCAGGGCCAATGCCTCGGTGACGATACCAGCCGTGATGTCCACCCCGAGATCCCCAACGTCCTTGATAAACTCGTTGATACCCCCGCCACTCGGGTCTACGACATGCCAAGGTTCGTTGGAACCAGCCGGTCTCACCGCAGCATTGAAATAACCGGGGAACCCACTGATAGGTACGACCTCAAGGCCGGACTCTTCTAGCGACCGAAATGCCTGCTCATCGTCAACACGCAGGCCCTTGAGCAAGAAGCGATGGAGATTCGTGATATGCGGACTCTGGCGCTGAATAGGCGCATCTGACCGCGCACCAGGGATGTTGTCGAACTCAAAGGCGTCGGCCTCGGCTTCTTGCGCGGGCGTCAAGCCACTCGGTTCGAGGTCGGGGAATACGGTGTTCTCAGGTAGCGGTCTATTGGGAGTTGCCACGTTTCAATACCTCCCGTCTGCCGTCCGGGTGGAGACGGTACTGGGTGCCGTCAGATAGTTCAATGACTCTGACATCGCCGGGTTCCTGCCTGAGCACCTTGCCCTGATTGGGATTCTGCGAGGTCTGAGGCGTTGGCCCACCCATCACGGCATCCACAAACTCGGGGTAGATGTTACGGAACGTACCCAGCGAGTTAGACAGGTCAGCACGGATCTGCTGCATGGCCTCGGAGATGATGCGCGGGTCACTCGTGTCTTGAGGAATCAACCCCGCGGCACTCGCCATTTCGATAGCCGTCACGGCCGCACCCAACATCTCCTTGCGGAACGGCACGGTCACGCGGGACAGGGCGGCATTCAACTTGGTCTCATCATCCGTGGCAAGCCGCTGACCGAAGATGGACTTACGGATGAGTAGGCTGAGCGTACCAAGTTCGATACCCTGTGCCTTCATGCGACCAGCCAGTCCAAGGTAGGCATTGACAGAGTCCAACCGCGTCTTGGTCTCGAAGATTTCCTTCTGGATACTGTCGCCCGGTGCATTGCCAAACTGTCCCTGCTGACTCCGCGGGTCCAATCGCTTGCTCAACTCTTGCTGGAGGTCAGCATACTGTCCAAACGCATCTTCCAACTCCCCGTTCATAGTAAGCAACTGGTCCTGGTCGAATACACCGCTCTGGGCCGACTCTATAAACTCAGTACTCTTGGCAAGCACGCGGTCCCTGGCCTGCTTGGTAGCAATGGTGAGACCCTGTACGAATTGTTCAGGATGTTGCATGCCCACGGCGAATAGCGCGTCGGCTTCCTGACTCAATTCTTGGAGTGCCTGTGTCTCTTGGAAGAATACGTCAGCAAACTGCCTGCCCGCCACCTTGGCTTGGTAAACCATCATATTGAATCGGTCAATGTCATGAGCAAGACTTGCCGCCTGCACAGCAACCTGAGCCTCCTGCACTTCTACGGCTCGCTGACTAATGTCCTGACCGCGTATCTCACTTGCTACCTTGCCGATGGCACCGATGTTCTCAAACTGAGCCTGTGCCTGCTCGCGTTGCAACTCTGCCCCACGCTCGGCTCGCAACTGAGGATTCTGCGTGGCTACCAGGGGCGCTGCTATGTTCTGGGCGAATTGCGGATTGAATCCTGCGCCGATGGCCACACCGAGACGCTGACCAAATGGCATACGTTGTACGGGCGGCAACGTGGCCTGTGGCGGCAATGCCTCTTGTAACTGTTGGAGTAGTGCCACCTGCTGTTCGCGGGTCGGCTCGGGTGCGGGCGTCCCCTTCTTGTCGGCCTTGGCCCTGGCAAGTGCCTCTGCTGGTATTGGGAAGATAGCCATGTCAGCCCCTTATCCCCATGCCAAGGAACGGAGAGCCGGGAGTCGTCCCTAATGGCAAGGTACTGGTCGGTCCCGCCTTCTTACCGGGGAACAACGACGAGAACGTACCAACCGTGCCCGCGAGACCCCCTAGAGTCTGTGGCGTGAATATCTGTCCCGTGCTGGTCAGTGGATTGATAAACGGTGGACTAATTTGCTGAGCAATCGGAATGGCAGCCTGGGTAGCAAAGACGCCCGGAGCCGCCAGTGCCGCGTTCTGCATGGCCGTCCCGATTCCCGTGCCAGTCAGTCCACGCCTCGCAATGTTCGTGGCCACGCCACTCTGGAACTGCGGACCAATGCCACTGCGTATCATGTTGGTC
>JBDGYW010001454.1:0-2009 GCA_039588935.1 Gemmatimonadota bacterium
TGATGCAGGACGTCCAGCTGCTCGAGCAGATGCAGCACTTCAACCGTGAGCGGATTCCCGAGCGCGTTGTTCATGCCAAGGGCTCCGGTGCGCATGGCACCTTTACCGTCACACACGACGTAACGCAGTATACAAAGGCCGCGTTTCTGTCCAAAGTGGGCAAGAAGACCGACGTCTTTTTGCGGTTCTCAACGGTCGCGGGTGAAAAAGGTGCTGCCGACGCCGAGCGTGACGTCCGCGGGTTCGCGCTCAAGTTCTACACCGAGGAAGGCAACTGGGACCTGGTTGGGAATAACACGCCGGTGTTCTTCGTCCGGGATCCGTACAAGTTTCAGAACTTCATCCACACTCAGAAGCGCGATCCAAAAACAAACCTGCGCGATATGGACATGCAGTGGGATTTCTGGTCGCTCTGCCCCGAGTCACTGCATCAGGTGACGATTCTATTCTCCGACCGCGGTATTCCCACGAGCTACCGTCACATGAATGGCTACGGCTCGCACACCTACTCGCTCATCAGCGCCAACGGCGAGCGCGTGTGGTGCAAGTTCCACTTCAAGACCAAACAGGGGATCAAGTGCTGGGACGATGACGAAGCGGCAAAGGTTATCGGCTCCGAACGCGAGTCGCATCAGCGGGATTTGTTCGAGACGATCGAAAAGGGTGAGTTCCCGCAGTGGCGCGTCTGTATCCAGGTGATGACCGCGGAGCAGGCGGAGAAGTTTCGCTGGAATCCGTTCGATCTCACCAAGGTGTGGCCGCACGGAGAATTTCCACTCATCGACGTCGGCACACTCGAGCTCAACCGCAACCCCGAGAACTATCACGCCGAAGTCGAGCAGGCCGCGTTCAAGCCAAGCGCGCTCGTGCCCGGCATCGGATCGAGCCCCGACAAGATGCTGCAGGCGCGGCTCATGAGCTACGCCGACACGCATTTGCACCGGCTGGGTGCAAACCATCACCAGCTGCCGGTCAACAAGCCCAAGTGTCCGGTGCACAACTACACGCGCGACGGAGGACTTGCCAATGCCGAGAACTACGGTGGCGCTCCGAATTACTGGCCAAACAGCCGCGACAACACACCGATGCCGGAACCCGAATTCAAGGACCCGGCGTGGGATCTTGGTGCCGCGGTGGTCGATCGTTTTGACTCGACGGTCGATCACGATGACTATACCCAGGCCGGCAATCTCTATCGGCTGCTGGGCAATGAACAGCAGGAGCGGCTTGCGCGCCGCATCGCTGGTGTTCTCGGTCAGGCGCGTCGCGAGGTTCAAGTGCGTCAGCTAAGCAATTTTCATTTGGCGGACGAGGACTATGGCCGCCGTGTGGCGGAAAAGCTCGGCATCGACGCAAGCGAGTACACACGCGACCTCAAAAGCGCGTAACCGTAGACCGCGTCTGCGAACAACGAGAGGCCGGGCGGGCATTCGTCCGGCCTCTTTTGGTTTCCAGACACCGGGGCGGGCATCGTCTTGTGCGCAGCTGGGGCTCGGGAGGCCCCCGCGCAAGCTTCACTCCAACACCACTTTCGCGGGCAAGTCCTTATCTGCTATAATTTCGCTCTGGGTCGCTCAGACGGTTGGACGGCCAGCGAGCAATCGGGGGGATAGCATCGCGTGAAGCTCCATTCCAAAATTCATCGCGCCCGCAAGGCGCTCCACCAGCTCGTGACGCGGGGTGACAACGACCCGCTATCGATCTTGCTCGTCGTTGGGTGCCAGCGCTCCGGAACTTCGGTCATGATCCGTATGTTCGACCAGGATCTCGACACGACCGTCTACGGTGAGTTCACGCGACTGACGACTACCGCCGAGGGTGGCATCCGCCTGAGCTCGCTCAACGCGGTTCGTGAGGAGATCGGCAAGGCGCGCACGGGTTTTGTTATCGTCAAACCGCTCGTCGAATCCCAGAACGTGCTCGAGTTGCTGCAGTACTTCGAAGATGCACGTGCGTTGTGGATGTTTCGTCACTACAAAGACGTCGCTTTGTCGCACTTAAAGAAGTTT
>JBDGYW010001455.1:0-2008 GCA_039588935.1 Gemmatimonadota bacterium
CGACCTTGCGGTGGTGCTTCAGGTCCTCGGCGAGATAGACCGTCGCCATGCCGCCGCTGCCGAGTTCTCTCTCGATGGTGTATCGGGAGGCGAGGGCGGCTTTCAGGCGATCGATAGTCTCTGTCACACCTCGAACGCCTCCCATTCCTGCTTCACTCTCACCATCAGCTCCTGAAACCGCGGGTCACTGCGGAGGTTTTCCAAGAACCTGTCCTTCTCAGCCAGGAACGGATAGTTGATGAGTCCTATATCCAGCCCGTGCTCCAACCACTCAAGGGCTTGATCTGCCTCACCGTTCAAAGCATAAGCCTGAGCGATCCACAATACACCACAGGCGTCGGACCGCGCTACTGTTCGGTGTTGCGCGTCCGCCAGCCACCTACCCCAAAAGCTCAAGCTTTCGTTGTGTCGACCTTCGAACGCGTACAAATAACCTGGCATAGAGCGAGCATAAGCGTGTTCCGGTGTGTCGGTTAGCCACTCATCGAGCAGCACACGGGCTTCGTCCAGGCGTCCGTTGGCCCCCATCAGGTACACACCAAAGCAGCGATTCAGGACGTTGTTCGGGTCGAGCCGAAGCGCGACCCGCACAGATGCAAGCGCCGCCTCGTAATGGTCCTCAAACCAATCTTGCACAGCGCAACACCAGTGCGCGAAGGAGTTCAGCGGATCAGCCTGAACCAGACGCTCCACAAGTGGGCGACTTCTCGATGTCCGCCCCACCGTACCGGCTGCTAGCAGATACATAGACAAATCGTTGGGGTCGTCCGTTCCACGCGATACCGCCTGCTGGAGGTGGACATAGGCGCTCTTCGGGTCGCCAGTCATATAGGCCAACCCACCGAGCGCTCCGTGCGCCGGCGCCACCGACGGGTCCAGAGCGAGCGCCCGCTTGGCGTATCGCTTTGCGGCGTTCTGCGTCTCAACGTCGGATCGAAAGCCGCAGTAGATGTAGGCGGAGTGGACCTGAGCCACACTTGCTAGCAGAAACGCATTCTCGCCCTCGATCTCGAGGGCGGTCTCCAAATGCTGCAGGGCTCGATCGAGGGCCGATTCGGTCCAGCGCGCGATCTCATATCGTGCGCGCAGGTAACACTCATAGGCCGCTCCGCTTACCTCAGGTCGGTCGGCTAGCTGCTGGTCTTCCGCAGGAGTGAGAGCCACGCGAAGAGCATCCACGATGCGTCGAGCGAGCTTCTCCTGGAGATCAAAGACGTCGTCGAGCTGTCCTGTATACCGTTCTGCCCAGAGGTGGGAGTCTGTCGAGGCATCGATGAGCTGAGCCGTAATCCTCACGCTGTTACCCGCCCGCCGTACACTTCCCTCCAGCGCGTAGCGAACGTTCAACTCCCTGGCGATGCTAGGGACACCCTTTTCGCCGCCCTTGAACTGCATGGCGGAGGTTCGGGAGATCACACGGAGTGCCTGTACTCCAGAAAGCTCGGCTATCAGCTCCTCCGTCAGCCCATCCGCGAAGAACTCATTCTCCGGATCGGGGCTCAAGTTCTCGAACGGGAGCACGACAATCGACTTCTTCTCCCCCTCGGTTTTCGCCTCCGGCGCATACAGCGCCTCAGAGAACGCCTTCGCCGAATCGAACCTGTCGGCTCGTGCCTTGTCCAATGCTCTGGCAATCGCGGAAGCGACAGCCTTGGGAACACTCGGTCGGACGGTCGTAACGGATGGCGCGGGTTCAGTGACGTGTTTTGCCAACACAGCTTGTGGGGAGGACGCAAGGAAGGGTGGATCGCCTGCAAGCATTTCGTATAGCACACAGGCCAACGAATAGATATCGCTGCGGCCGTCGATCTCCTGCTCGCCGCTCACCTGCTCGGGACTCATGTAAGCAGGAGTGCCCAAAGAGAAACCCGTTTCCGTTAACCGCGCGCCTCCCGCCGAGTCCACGGCCAGTGCGATTCCGAAGTCGGCCACGACCACTTCGCCCGCTTGAAACAGGATGTTCTCGGGTTTGATGTCGCGATGGATGATGTCGTGCGAATGGGCGTAT
>JBDGYW010001456.1:0-2004 GCA_039588935.1 Gemmatimonadota bacterium
CCAACACAGGGGGTCGCTCGCAAACGACCCCCTGTCTACGATCGCGAGCGACCCCCTGTGTTGGATCGCGACCCCCCTGTCTGCGATCACGCGCCGGTCAGTCGGCCTCACAATCTAGGTGGAGTGGAATCCTTCGCAACAGCCTTACGCAACAAATCAGCAACCTTCATAAAGTCAACAACAACACCGCATCCATCGACACAACTAATCGTAATAGGGCCACGATTTGATGGGCGCAGCGAGCTGAGCACTCTCCGTATACCAGGAACAGTCATGCCATACCCGCTGAGTATGACTGCAATACGGAAATACACCAGCCCTCGAAAAGAATAGCGGTAGTGATTACCAGTGCCTCCAATACTGGAAGAAGGAATAGGCGCGATTAATTTATTGTCACACCAATGGGTGTATTGGTTTCGACTCACCCCCGTATACCTGATCACATCAAACATGCTGTAACGGTTCGCGCTAGCACCCATCACGATCACGCCCCCTGTTTACGATCACGCACCGGCCCCACCATCTTCGGCGCACAATCGAGGCAATACCAGAACTCCCCCTGCTCCGTGCAGAACTGAATCACCGCCATCTTCTGGCACAACCGACAGGAATGCACCGTCTCGTCTGTGATCACGACCGCTTGAACACCCGCACGTCACCAGTGAACCGACCCTGTGCGCTATGACACGAGAGACAATAGTTCGCCTTCTCCTTCATGCGCTCCCCACAAGACTTACACACAAATGGCGCGAGGTAGCAGGACACACAAAACGCACCCCTAAACCTCCGAAAAATCTTGTCCCCACACCCTCGACACTCAAACAGCGTTGCGCTCGTGACCTCACTCGTGGGCAGAGATACCACCTCCCACTGAGTTTCTGGGAGTTTGTCTTCGCGCCACACATACCCAATATCTGAATGTGTTCCGGCCTTGACCTCACGAGCCTTCAGGAGATCGCAACGCCTGAGTTCTGGATGACGAAAATGATTTCCAGCCGATGCCCAGTCGCGCTTAAACGGCTTTGTCCGACGACCGCGCACATACTTGCGAATCATCTGATTCACCGATCACGAGGCTCACTCATCATCATGCGGTCACCCCCATCGCATCAAAGGATGCCTCGGCAGCCGCTAACACATCGCCAATCACATCCCCATGCGCCGTCGTGATGTTGAAGTTCGCGTCGTGGATGAGCACCCCCCGCTGCGCCATCTCGCGCTGGAACTGCGGATAGTCAACCCCATCCCCATACAGAGGCTGCGGATGCACCGGGAACCCGCCGAGCGCCACCCCCTTGTTCGGGATCTTGTTCCATCCCTGCTGGAGTGACTCTCCGATGTTCCACAACCGGTCCACCCACTTCGGGTCCTTCTGGCACATCGTGAGCACGGCGTTCGCCGCCGCCAATCCCACCGTGTCCCCCCCATACGTGCTGGAAATAGGACCGTCCGCCAACTCCATCCACGCACGCTTCCCGCAGACACACGCCACCGCCTGCCCGTTCCCCATCCCCTTGCCGAATGTCTGGAGATCAGGCTCAATGTCGTAGAACTCCGCTCCCCCTCGCACCGCCCACCGAAAGCCATACACCATCTCATCGAAGATAAGCGCACAGCCCTCCCTGTCTGCAATCGCACGTAACGCCTTCAGAAACGATTCATCCGCAGGCTGCTGACGGTGTGGCTCATAGAGAATCGCCCCAGGTCCCGTCCCCGCAGCCTTAATCTCCTTCACTGCCGCCTCAAGAGACCCCACATCGTTGTGCTTGTACTTCCACACGTCAAAGGACGCCAAACATGGCGTGCCGTTTGCCCACGCATCCCCCGCCGCAATCGACCACCGCTTCATCTCCTGGGGAGACCACTCCTGCGCCTGCCCCGCCTGAAACCAGTCATGCCACCCGTGATACGCCCAGTCTCCCACCAGCACACCCGACCGAAACGTCCCCATCCGCGCCAGCTTCACCGCTGCGGAGACGGCCTCACTCCCCGTCTTCACCCACC
>JBDGYW010001457.1:0-2003 GCA_039588935.1 Gemmatimonadota bacterium
ACTGCGAGGACCAAACTTGGTGAACTTGTCACTGTCGAGGTGTACCGCCTGGAGACCTTCGATGTTGCCCGTCATGATATCGTTCGCGATGGACGCAACGACTTCGCGTAGTTCTGCTTGGGCCTCTGGAAACGGATCGTTGAGGAGATCCCGCTGGACGGATGATGCGCTGCTTGTACATGAAGCGAGTAGCAGCGGCAGCGGAAGTAACGACGTCAGCCAACCGTATCTTCGGGTCATGTCGTTTTGCCTCTCAATGCTGTCTGTCGGGAATGGCGTAGGCGTGTGCTGCCCCTACCCCTTCGGCCTCATCAACTCTTGGAACGGCGGGTAGTCATGGATGGACTCGAAGGCCGACCACGTGAAATGCCATGGTCGTGGGAGACCTCGCGCTTGCAGCACTCGTCGGAAGAGTGCCACGGCATTCTCGCCATCGCCGAGTGCGGCTGCAATTGCCGAGCGCCACAACGTGTGGCGTTCTCTGAGGTATGGCCTGTCCAATGCGGCCAGCCACTGCGACATCTCTAGAGCTTCATCTTGGTCCCCTCGGCAAGCAGCGAGGATACCGACAAGACCTCGATAAGAGAGGCTTTCCGGGAACTCCTCCGACAGAGGCTTCGCGACACTGTACGCCTCATCGCAGCGATCAGCGTAGTACAACGCCAATGAGTAATGCCAGCGCCATGATGACTGTGACTTCGTCTCAGGCATCATGCTATCGTACCACTTAATTGCCCGATCCACTGTAGTCTGCGCCGCGTCGGCGTGGCCGTGACGGCGCAGGAACAAAGCGATTCTGAGAATCCGGTATCGTTGTTCGGGAAAGGCCATAAGATCGTTGAGCAGGTCGTTGACCTCCTCCACGCGTCCTGCGGCTGCCAAGGCCATGCCCTCACGTTGGAGTGATCCAGGAGAATCTCCATAGGTTTCTCGATACTGTTGCGCTACCTCAAGTGCCTTGTCGTACTCTTCGAGAGCCCAATAGACCCGTAAAAGCACCTCCATGTACCCCCTCCACCCTCGCATCGGCCCTCGCTCAGGATCGAGACTCAGGAGAGCCTCAAGGGCCTCCTGCGGACGGTTGTTGCCCATTGCCATGTTTGCACGGTTGTACACCGCCTTGGCGCCCGGTGCCAGTTCTGCTGCTCGGCGAATGGCCCGGAGTGCGTCGGGATAGTCACCGTCCACATTTGCCCGCAACTGGTCGAGCCAATGCAGGTCGTACTCACTCATCCGGTTTCTATGACTCTCTAAGATTCCCACCAGTGAGTCCGCCTGTGCCCACTGGCTGTTGTTGATGTGGGTGAAAATCGCGTACAAGAGAGGGGTCACGAAGGTGGTATCGAGAGCAAATGCTCGGTGGAAATGTGAGATCGCGCTTTCGTCAAACCCCGTAGACCTCAGGTAAAGCTCAAGTCCTTGGTCAAACTCTCGGTACGCCTCGTACGATGGCGGCTGCGCCACGCCGGTGGCATGAGCGGCGATACGCTCGTCGAAAGAAACCGCGAGAAATCCCATCACCTGCTGCTGCGCCTCTACAATCACCTCCCTCGGGGATGCCTGTGGTCCTCTTGCTGGATCAACAGCCCCGAGGGGCTGACCTCGCACCGCATCCGTCACGTTAACGTGGATTTCCAGACTGTCATTCTCCAGATACACGACACCTGAAATCACTGTGCCTGCACCTGTCTCTTCCGCCAGTGCCCGTATCGGATCGCGAACTCGGCCCGCCTCCGCTTCAGACTGCACGTACTGCCAAGACTGCAGCGCCATATCCCACGGAGTTACCTGAATTACTGCCTCCTGCAGCCTCTGCGTCATCCAGTGTGCAGCTCGTTCGCCTACTTGGTCTAGCGATGGATCACCCGTTGCGTTACGAAAGACAGCAACGGCGACGTGGTTAGGTTCGAGCGACAACCCGCTTCCGCGAGGAATGGCTGCAATCGCTACGATCAACGCGATTACTGCCGCAACCCCGATGGCTCCTCCTAGCGTCATCCATC
>JBDGYW010001458.1:0-2003 GCA_039588935.1 Gemmatimonadota bacterium
CTCCAGCATTGGATTTCCGATGGCGCGTACGACAAGATCCTCGAAGGACACTACACGCACCGTGGCGAGGAAGAGGAAGACCGGTCACTCACCGATGACGTGAGCGAAGCAGCCGTGCACTACGCCAAATCTGCGCGCGACACCGTAAAGGACATGGCCGGCGCCGCAAAGAAAGCCGCACAGGCATTCACTGACGCTTTCAAGGAGCAGGACAAAGATTGAAGATCTTAGTGGTTGGCGGCGGTGGTCGCGAGCACGCACTCTGTTGGGCCGCATCGAAAACGGCGGACGTATGTTGCGCTCCCGGTAATCCGGGGACGGCTACGATCGGAAACAACCTGGCAATCCAAGACAGCGATCTCGCTGGTATCGTCTCCGCCGTCGCCGAACACCAGATCGACCTCACGATAATCGGCCCCGAGGCTCCTCTCGCAGCGGGCTTGGCAGATAGACTCGAAGACGCCGGGCATCGGGTCTTCGGGCCTCGAGCGGCCGCCGCGAAGATCGAGGCATCAAAAGCCTTTGCCAAAGAAGTCATGGAAGCAGCCGGTGTTCCGACCGCAGCCGGTGACTCCTTCCGCGACGAATCCAGGGCGTTGGACTACCTCAACTCGCTCGACGAGCCACTGGTTGTCAAAGCGTCAGGCCTCGCTGCCGGCAAAGGCGTGATCATCTGCGACAGCCGCGCCGATGCTGAACTGACCGTTCACGAGATGTTCGGCGGAAGATTCGGCAGCGCCGGGGATGAGGTAGTGATTGAGGAGTATCTCCAAGGCGAGGAACTCTCAGTCCTCGCCTTGACCGATGGAGAGCGGGCGTTGCTGCTCCCAGCTTCCCAAGATCACAAACGAATCGGTGAAGGCGACACTGGACCGAACACCGGAGGTATGGGAGCATACTCACCCGTTTCGGTCGCCGACCGCGATCTGCTTCAGCGTGCTCACGACGAGGTCGTAGCACCGACGCTAAGACATCTGGCCAGCATGGGAGCACCCTACAAGGGTGTCCTCTACGCCGGACTGATGATCTCCCCTTCTGGCGATCTGAAGGTACTGGAGTTCAACTGTCGTTTTGGTGATCCCGAAGCACAGGTGGTGCTCCCGTTGCTTGATTTCGATATCGTGGAGCATATGTGGCAAATTGCCGCCGGTGAGACGTGGCGTCCGGGAGCTATTCTTTCCGAGCCCAGTGGTGCCGCAGTAACCACGGTGCTCGCATCGCGCGGGTATCCGGCATCACCGGAAAAGGGTGTAAAGATCACCTTGCCCGCCGATCTCCCTCCTGAGACGATCCTCTTCCATGCCGGAACCGCCAAAGACAGCGAAGGCGTGCTCCGCACTTCCGGAGGACGCGTATTGTGTGCTACCGGACTCGGAGCAGACGTTCTTTCCGCCGTTCGCCAAAGCCACAGCCTGGCTGAGATCGTCGAGTTCGAGAGCAAGGTGTACCGCAAGGATATCGCCTGGCGCGAAGTGGCTCGTGCCGGAACTGCCTGAGGTAGAGACCATAGCGCGCGACCTGGCGCCGCGCCTAAACGGTCACACTCTTCGAAATCCCCGCCTGTTCAAATCAAACGGCCTACGAGAAGTCTCTTCGCAACTGTTGATCGGGGCTCTTCGAAACGCAACTGTCCAGGATGTGTCACGTCGCGCCAAGCATTTGGTGTTCTTGTTGGACAGTGGACTTCGTATGGTTATCCAACCCAGAATGACCGGCACCTTCTTCATTGCTTCCGGTAGACCGTCGTCAGAGGAGTGCCGATATCGGGTCCTGCAGGCGAATATTGGCGAGGGCGCCAGGTTCGTGTACCGCGACGTTCGGCGGTTGGGTACCATTTGGCTATTGGATGAGACGGCATGGAGGACCTATACTGGACGAATTGGGCCGGAACCGCTCGACAAAGACTTCGATGATGAATCGTTTGCCCGACAGTTGTCGGGTACGCGAATAGCGATCAAGAAGGCGCTGATGGATCAACGACGCATTGCCGGAGTCGGAAACAT
>JBDGYW010001459.1:0-507 GCA_039588935.1 Gemmatimonadota bacterium
GTCAAAGTCGTGGGCACCAATCCGCCGACCGGACTGACCCCACTCGGCGACATTCTGTATTTCGCGACCGAAGACGATCAACTCTGGAAGAGCGACGGCACCGAGGCGGGCACCGTCATGGTGAAGCAGTTCGACACCCATCCGCCCCAGGATCTGACCGCGGTCGGGACGATGCTCTTCTTCGTCGCCAACGACAGAAACGCAGGATTCGAGGTGTGGATCAGCGACGGCACCGAGGCTGGAACCGTCATGGTCAGGGACGTCATGACCGCCAATTCCCATAATCTCGATGCACCGCAGAACCTGACTGCCATGGGCGAGTTGCTCTACTTCTCCGCCGACGACGGAGTCACAGGAGCGGAGCTGTGGAGGAGCGACGGAACTTTGCTTGGCACCTACCGGGTCTACGATTTGAATCCCGGCCCGGCCGGCTCCAATCCCAGCAACCTTTTCGTCCTGGACGGAACGCTCTACTTCAGCGCCGAGGACCTGACAGTCGGAGCCGAG
>JBDGYW010001459.1:555-2557 GCA_039588935.1 Gemmatimonadota bacterium
CCGAGCTCTGGGGCTATCAGCCCTGAAAGGAAGGAGACGTCTCAATCTCGGAAGGTGCACTGGCTCTGCACGTTCTCGGGCGATCCGCCCAGGCCCGCCTCTACCTGCGCCGCCCGGGCCCCGTTGGTCTCCAGGTCGCTGCAGTCGTCTACCCGCCACCACTCGAACAGCGAGCTCCAGGACCAGGACCGGTTCGAGCTGAAGCTGTCGGAGAGCCCGTTGGACCAGCTCTTGTCGTAGTCGATGTTCTGCGAGGCGGGCCAGGTCGGGTGGAATCCCACCGGCGGGGAGAGCCCGGCGTAATTGGTGGTGCGCTCGTACAGGGTATGTCCGGTGGGCTGACCCAGGTTCCCCTGATCCCTCGACTCGTCGTAGGTGAAAGAGTTGCTGGCCCTGGCCACCAGGCTCATGCTGGGAGACCCGCCGATTTCCCCCCAGGTGTCCTGGTGTAGACGTATCAACGTGTACTGGCTAGGGAAGTAGTCATACTGGCTGCGCCACCTTTGCGACGATAGGAACACGCCGATCTGCGGAGTAGCGAAGCCACCGCCGTCGGTGACCAGTCTGAAGATTCCCGCCGACGGATCGGTATACCGCCGGTGGTGTGAACTGCTGTAGCGGCTGTCGAGCACGCACCTGTCGCCCTCCGGACGGGTGAAGTCGTAGGAGTGGATTGTCGTCGAACTCGAGCTTTCATGGTCGATCTCGGTGTATTCTCCGGGATTGTAGCTGGTGTACTCGGTTTTCGAGCGGGAGCGTGATTCGTGCAGCGGACAGCTGCCCTGCATGAACTTGCTCTTGGTGATGCCCAGTGCCAGGGTGCTGGTGACTTTCGTGTATGTGAAGTCGTATTCCTCGTTGTAATCGCTGTAATTGGAGCTGTCGCTGAGGAAGGAGCAGTCGATCCGCTCGCCCTCCGAAAGATCTTCGTGCCACTCGATCGACTTGTATTCGCTGTTGTAGTCGTCATTGGAGTATAGCGTCTCGAGATAGCTCAACGGGGGTCCCTGGATTTCCGTTCTCCAGGCGTTGGACTCGTATTCGTCTTCGAGGACCCATCCGTCTTCCTTGCACTCGTACCTCTCGTTCCGCTGCTTACGGTATTCGTCATCGGCATTCAGCGTGAAAGGTCCGGGACCGCCGTCGACCCAGGCGGCGGCACACTCAGCGATCCTGACTGTCTTGGTCTTGCGACTGACGGCATCATAGCTGATCCAGTATTCCCCGCTGCTGCCGCTTGCATAGTAGTTCTCGATTGTGAATCCCATGTCCTGAAGAACTTGCATCTCCAGGCTGGTCGGCGGGGTGTCACAGGGATGGGTTCCGCCGTCCGGATCTCCCCCGCCGGGGTCGGGATTGTCGTCTGTGCCTCCTCCCGCATCCGGTATGGAACCATCCATCGCCTGGGAGAGCGTGGCCGTCGACCATCCGTCAGCATCGTCCATTCCGCAATTGCTGACCGCGAACGCCGAAATCACCACCATCACTGACCATTGCCATCTTCTCATCTCTCGCCTCCTTTACTGTCAGTCACTACTGACAGCCAAATATGACTATATTGTACGCATACTGGATCCCTATGTCAACCGTTACCATACATTTGCCCACCTGCAAAGGAGATCAATACAAACAAATAGTTGGCGACGCGGGCTCGTTCCCGAACGAATTAAGGCAAAACACGGGCAGTCAGTATTGACTCTTGACATATGCCACCGATCGGTAACAATTCAGTCAATCCTGACCGCGAAGGGAGGACCGGTGGCCAAACGAGCAGCAAAGAAGACGCGGAAAAAGACCGTCAAACGGGCCGAGAAGAGCGCTGCTACCAGGGAAATGCTGCTGGAGACGGCTTTCGAGTGTCTGTACAAGCTCGGCTATGCCCGGACGACAACCCTCGAGGTTTGCGAGCGAAGCGGAGCATCGCGCGGGGCTTTACTGCATCACTTCCCCACCCGGGCACGACTGGTTGCCGAGACTGCCGAGTACGTCATGTTCCGCGGGC
>JBDGYW010001460.1:0-2001 GCA_039588935.1 Gemmatimonadota bacterium
GGATCACTCAGGCGTCTGTGCAGCGCTGCAAATGCTGGAGCGGTCATATTAAATCCCTCCCGGCGTTGGCGGTACTAACCCAGAGTCACGATCCATCTGATCGCGCAGTCTCTGCTGGCGCTCTGGGTCTTTCCTGAATGCTTCACTGTCGATCTCCTGCTGACGATTCCATGCGGTCACGTCCATCAGTTCAAGCGTGCCATCATTGAAGCCAGCCAACGCTGAGTCGAACGGGTTCAGCATCTTCAAGAACTTCTCTGGGTCGATGCCGACTGCGACACCTTCCGAGTGTGCCTGTCGTACGTTGTCTAGGTACGACTCACGCTGCGCTGCAGTCTGCCTGCGCGCTTCATCCTGAAGTTGCTGTGCCAAGTTCTCAGGCATGACACCTTCTTTGATCTGCATCCACCAGTTGTTGAGCTTGTCCCAGAGGTCACCCTGGTTGGTTACGATCTTGAACTCTTCGGTACGTACGACCGAACCTGGGTCGAGCAACCGAGCGAATGAAGAGATCGCAGCCATCGCGGCAGCAGTCGGAGCTTCGGGCAATGGTAACCCGTTCTCTCTTGCATACGCGGCTTCCTTCTGGTAGTTGATCAGTGCGGACGTCGCAGACAACACACGCCTGTACGAGTTGGCAACATCACGCTGCGGCGCAACCTTGCGCTCGAACCTGTCGATGATGTTCTCCTTGTCGTCACGCAGGGCCGGTGCGAGAATGTCTTCATCGCCTGTACCCTCTAGCACTACCTGACCTGTAGTCGGATCGTGCCAGTCGATGTATCCCGTCTGCGGGTTGTCCTTCGGCACCAGCTTCAACTGAGAACCGCCGTCGCCCATCAAAGTATTCAGCAGTGGGCCGATAGCACGAACTGTGTCGAGGTCACCACCGCGTAGTGCACGAGTGTACGTGTCCGCTAGTGACTGAGGGGTAAGCCCCTGTTCCAGCAGTTGATCAATGTCTTGTGCCATGTCGACGCTGCGTGCTTTGCTTCCGAACTGCTCGTATGCTTCACGACCGGCCATCGTACCTGCGGCGATTGCCTGCAGGAAGTTTGGCGTCTCGCCGCTCGCCATCATCATGCGCAGCCCAAAGTTTCGCAGTGCGTGCTTCTCCGCGCCTCTTACCTGCTCGTCGGACAGCAGACCTGCCGCTGGGCTACCGAATACGTCAGTCAGCAATCCCATTATGAACCCCACTGGTTGAAGAAGGGGCTGTTGCTAGGGCCGTACCCACTGGTGTTCTCCCCGCCACCTCCGCTGAACAAGTTCTTCGCGATCCCCAACCCCGCACTTGCGCCCGGCAGCAAGAAGCTACCGGCGAACCCAGCGAGTCCTGTGAGGCCACTGAGTAAGCTACCGGACTTCTCTGTCGTCTGCGTCTGTCCGTACGGCGACGCGGACATCGTCTGGTTCAGCAAACCAACCTGCCGTTCACCGTGACCGATGCGCCGCATGAACTCTTGGAACTCTGCGTCTCTGCCTTGCTGCTCGACGCCCCGGCGATAATCCCCGAGGCCGATCTGCGCTTGGCCGGACTGTTGGTTCATCATGTTCAGGAAGTTGGCAGCGCCCATCCCCATGCCAGCCATCTGTCCTCTGTTCGCCAGTGCGTTCGCTACCGCCTGCTGGTAGCCACTCGAACGCAGCCCGGCGATGGTGCTGCCCTCAGCGCGACCGATCTCGCCTATCGCGGCACCCTCCGCCAACGCGTGACGTGAACCACCGAAAGCGCGCTGCGCTCCCGCTTGCCCACCCACAGCGTTGAGGGAAGAGGCCCGCATCCTGTCGAAGTCGCTCTGCATCGAGCCGATGACTTCCTGCTGGTACGGATCATAGAACTCACCGACGTCCAGGGGTTGCCCCATAACTCCGAGGTTGCCCATCATCCCCCGCATCATCTCCATGACCTGTGGGTCCATCTGCGCCATTTGCTCGAACCCGGCGAGAGTGCTCGGGTCCATGCCCGCGACTCTCTCCCCACCATATCCTTGGAAACCG
>JBDGYW010001461.1:0-3258 GCA_039588935.1 Gemmatimonadota bacterium
TAGTCTGGGGCCTGCTCTGAGCACCTGATCAAAACGCCTCAGACTTTCCACACATCCAACCCCAAACACCTCCACCCGACCGTCCGACAAATTCTTGGCCCAACCAACAACGCCAAGCTCATTGGCCTGCCGCAGAACGAACCATCGAAAGCCAACCCCCTGCACCCGACCTGATATGAACCATCTGCTTGCTACAGAATCGCGGCTCACAACCCTGACCCTGTTTCAGACACATTTGGGTCATTCGGTATCTCAGGTTCTTTTCCTCCCGAGGGGCGCACCGCTTTTCTCCTCTGACGGTAGACGTAGACGGCAATAATGATTGCCATCACTGGCACGAGCGCCAGAGTTGCCCACCCAGAGTATTGTCCCACCATGTGATCGAATTCGGCGATAGCCGTCGCGTGACGACCAAGATACCACCCAATAAAGATCAATATGGCACACCAGATGCCGGCGCCAAGCGCCGTGTAGGCGACGAACAGTTCGAGCCGCATCCGGGCCATTCCCGCAGGGAGCGAAATCAGCTGGCGAATGAGAGGGACCAACCGACCAATGAACATGCTGATCTCACCATGTCGCCTGAAGAACTCCTCCGAACGCACCAAGGAAGCTTCTTTGATGAGCAGATACTTGCCGTACCTGTGCAGCAGTGGCCGACCGAGCTTTGCGGCCAAGAAGTAGTTGAACAGAGCGCCTATGAGACTACCCAACAAGCCCGCGCCCAACGCAAGCGGCGCAGACATCCTACCCTGAGCGGCAAGATATCCTGCTGGAGGCAGCACCACCTCGCTGGGAAACGGCACCAACGATGACTCAAGTGCCATAAGCAAGGCTATTCCGACATACATAGCCGAGTCGAAAAATCACATCAGTGAGCCATGTAATCGCAGTTTCTAGCACGATAAATCCCCTTGTTTCCCACTATCTGCATGCCCGTACTTGCCGACAAGCGGGACGAACTGCACTTCGCCGAGTTCTGTCTTGACATACTTATCGCCATCCCTGCTAATCTGAAGCAGTTCTTGCGTCTCACTACCAGACACCGGGATCACCAACCGCCCTCCGTCTTTGAGCTGCCGCAACAATGGTTCGGGAACCGTAGGACTCGCCGCAGCCACGAGAATCGCATCGTACGGGGCAAGAGGCCTCCAGCCCAACGACCCATCGCCCTCGAGAACCGTAACGCTCGAGAATCCAGCATCGGCGAGCGCTCGCCGTGCACCACCTACGAGCGCCGAGATCCGCTCAATTGATATGACCTGCGACGCGACCTTGGTCAGTAGCGCAGCTTGGTACCCCGATCCAGTTCCCACCTCCAACACCTGTTCCGTGCCCGACAGATGCAGTGCCTCGAGGTATTTGGCCTGCGTTGTCGGCTGGGAAATGGTCTGCCCGTGGCCGATCGGCAGAGCTACATCTTCATATGCTCGTCGCCGCAGTGCCTCGGGAACGAATAGATGACGCGGCACCTCACCAAACGCGCGCAGCACGGTCAGGTCGTCGATACCGTTGCCTCGGAGAACCTCGACGAGCCGAGAACGATAACCGCCGTAGCTGTCGGCTAGCCGTCCAACTTCCATCCGCGCACCTCTTTGAGCCGTGCGTAGTCCGTCAGGTCTGTCTGCAGTGGGGTAATCGAGATAAAACCATCATTGATCGCTCTGAAATCGCAATCATCTCCGCCGGACCATGACAGTTTCCCACCGCCAATCCAGTGAACTCTGCGGCCCCATCGATCCTCTGCATCTACGAGGGCACCAGTATAAACACGTTTCCCAAGTGTAGTGATTCTGGTACCTTTGATCTCATCACCAGGAATCGGCGGGATGTTGATGTTCAGCAGCATCCCTAGCGGGAAGTCCTTGAGTTCGACGATCCCGCTCACCAGCTTCTCGATCCAACCTCGATCACCCTCCAGCATTTCTCCGTGACGGCCCGCCAACGAGAATGCGATTCCCGGAATACCTCGCCCCGGCAACCGTACCAGAATAGAGCACATCCTCACCGAGATTGGGGCCGTGGTTGATGCCAGAAAATATGAAGTCGGGAGGTTCAGGAAACAGACTGCCTAACGCCAACAGAACGCAATCGGTTGGGGTCCCGTCAACCTGGTAGCTTCCATCACTTCTCTCAACCGGTCTGAGCGGACGATGCAGGGTCACAGACCGGCTCGCACCGCTATGTTCGCGATCGGGGGCTACTATAGACACGTCCCCGACTCCACGACAAACATCCGCCAGCATCTCAAGTCCGAATGCGTGGATGCCGTCGTCGTTAGTTATCAGGATTTTCAATCGGCGATTTCCCGTCGATGATATCTCGAATGAGACGTAGCTCTTTGGTGAGATCCTCAATCGCTTCGGACTGCAAGGCAAAGCGAGCTTCGTTCTTCAGAGACCCGGTCCGCCTATACTGGTCTATCCGCTTGCGAGCCCCATCGATAGTGAACTTCTCAGTGTACAACAGGTGCTTTACCAACATGATCATCTCAATCTCGCGTCGCTGGTAAACGCGATTCCCCGATCGGTTCTTGACCGGATTCAGGAAACGGAATTGAGATTCCCAGTACCGTAGCACATGAGGTTTCAGATCGGTGAGCTGGCAGACTTCTCCGATCGAGAAATACTCTTGAACGGGCTCCGATACCGTCACGACCAGATCTCCGGCCTCAAACCGCGTTCCATCAAGTCACGGAGTGCATGTGTAGGTTCCTTGCCATCGAAGAGGATCCGCTCAACCTCCTGAGCAATTGGCAATTCGACACCGCAATTTGCGCCAAGGGCCACTGCAGCTCGGGTTGTGCGCACACCCTCGGCCACCGTGAGCCGCTCCGACAGAATCTCATCCAACGATCGTCCCGACGCCAATTCCTGTCCGAGGGACCGATTGCGGCTCTGCGGGCCATACGCCGTGAGCATCAGGTCACCCACCCCGGCGAGCCCTGCGAAGGTCATCGCGTCACACCCAAGTGACCGCCCGAGACGCGCGATCTCCGCGATACCGCGGGTTATCAACGCCGCCTTGCTGTTGTACCCAAGTCCGAGGCCGTCCAACAGCCCTGACGCAATAGCGATGACGTTCTTGAGGGCTCCGCCGAGCTGAACCCCCAGAGGATCGGCACTCGTGTAGATGCGGAAATAGTCGGACACCATGGCCAGCTGCACTGCTTCTACAGCAGACGAATCAGTGCCGGCAGCGACAACCGTTGTAGGGTGCCGCTTGCAGACTTCATCTGCGAAACTGGGTCCAGATAAT
>JBDGYW010001462.1:0-2184 GCA_039588935.1 Gemmatimonadota bacterium
CATTCTCGGCAATCTTCGCCGCCAGAGTATCCTGTGCCAGAATCGATCGCACGCCATCCCAGTTGGCAAACCGGATCATGCTCCGCAAGTCCAGAGAAGGTGTGTTCCGTTCCGGCTCCACTGCCACAATCGGAATTCCCAGAAGCGCACAGAGCGGCGGCAGGTTCGTCTTCGGAGTGTCGCCTCGCAGGCACACCGCGCCTCGGTGATTTGCCAGCCAGCAAGCATGTTCCCATCCGCTCATCAAATGTGTGTTGTAGAACCGGATGTGCACCCAGTCCGGCGCATCATGGAAAAACTCCCTGCGGTTTCCCCACGCTGCCCCACAGAACCCCACCCACTTCTCCTTGTGCTGAGGAAGTTCTGCACGAATCGTGTCCAGATCATCGTCCAGGTAGGCACCGAAAAGTCTCCTGTCGATCAGGTCGTCAATCACACGGTCATGGACCAGAAACGGCACATGCAGTACGCCCTCATCATTCAGGTCCGGGGAGAACTCGTGTGCCACCAGCAACCGACTGTGTCCCTGCCATGTCGCGTCCCGCTGCACGTTGACAGAGCATTTGATCGCAATATCCGTGTGTCGATCCAATAATGCCTCGGCCGGATGGACCGCCAGTGCACCTGCCATCTTTCGCACCGGGATATGGCTGAAGAACTGCCAGCGATTCGACTGAGTCAGCACCGGCGGCACGGAAGCAAACGTCACGTTGTGACCACGCGCGTCCAGTGCATGCGCAATGCAGGCCATGCGGGTCGCCTCCCGCAGTTTTGCCGGCTGGCTGTTGTTGTGCGCCACGTTCTGAATGTGGAACGCGAATTTCACGGCAGCATCTCCCGGATCCACTCCCCTGTCCGTTCCTCCCATCGGAAGTTTTCAGTCACCACGCCTGCTGCGCGTCGCCCGTGTTCGATCAGCATCTCCCGGTACGCGTCATACTCCCGGATGTGGCCCGCAATTTCACACACCACACCCTCGAAGTGCGACGCACACTCGTAGGTCCGCACGATGAACCCGTTCTCGCCGTGCTGCACCACTTCCCGCGCCGCACCGACGTCCGTGGCGATCACCGGCCGGCCACACGATGCCGCTTCCAGTACCGGCATCTGAAACCCCTCTGAACAGCTTGTCGAGACGAACAGGTCGATGCCGTGATACCACCGCAGCATCTCCATGTCGTCCAGCGGGTCCTGCGCCGAACGGGTATTGATCTGCCACTCGACGGACTCCCCCAGCAGTTCCTTGAGCGGCTCCAGGATCTCCCGGTAGCCCTTCGTCAACCCGTCCCGCTGCCCGCACCAGCCGATCGTCAGTTTGTCGCGGTTGGGCAGTTCCCACGGCAGAAACAGGTCCTGGTTAACCCCTGGAACCACACGCACTGCGGGGCACATGTCTTTGGCCGTCTGATAGATCCGGTCCGATACGCACAGCACCCGGTCGAACTGCGGCAACCGCTGTTCGGCCGCTTTCCGGTTACGGATCGGCGTGGCAATCCGTCCCGCCAGTGAGTTGTCGCCGTGTTCGTACTCAAACCCGTGCGAGGCCAGCCACGTCGTCTTGCAGCCGTTATCGAATCCGGTTCCGCTCTCCATCCACGAGCACTGCGAGATGCCGTCGAAGTGTTTCAGCATCCACGGCGCGTGATGCGTGAACACGCCGAACTCCGATTGCGAGACGACCGCCACTTCCACGTCGCCGGAGTTTTCTGCTATGCCACGCGCCATGCGGTGCCACGCCCAGCCGGGAACGTCATACGCGATTAACAGACGCTTCACGCTTTCACACTCCCGTCCTGCGCCATCCGCTCCAGAATGTTGCCGAGTTTCCCCCGGTCGCCCTCATGCACCTGTTGCGGCATCACCAGTCCGTAGCCGACAGCGTCCACGTATTCAAACTCCAGCCGCGGCCCGTGCGTTCCAGTGATGCGCACCTTGCGGAAACCGGCGTCGCCCGACAGCCGTGGCGAGAAAGTCCCATAGCTTGTCCGGGTCGCCGCCGATGCTGGTGAACTCGTCGGACCACTCACGAAGTTGTGCACTCAATTCGGAAGACTGCACATCGACTCCTTCCATTCCAGCGCCAATCGCACAGCCTGCTTGTTCAGAGGCCGATGGTCTTTTCTGAGCCAGAGAGCGTTCCTGTCCCGGCCACTCTCCTGTCCATTGTGATACAACCGCGTCAAA
>JBDGYW010001463.1:0-3081 GCA_039588935.1 Gemmatimonadota bacterium
TGACGGATTACCGACCGGAGTTGTAGGTGTTCGACTTCGACACCGCCCGCAATAAATGATTGTCCAATCCACCGCGATCGCATACCCTCCCTCCGAAACAAGAGCACTGAAACCGTTTCCAGTTTTCGGGGAACTTCTCCCGTGTCACGAGCCAGAACGAACGACTATTACTGGATTTATATCCTGGAATGCGCCGACGGCAGCTACTACACCGGATACACGACGAATCTCGTGCGACGGTACCGACAGCACCTGGAGGGAAAGGCCAACGTCCGGTACACGAGAACTCGCCGCCCCGTTCGGATCGCCCAATGCTGGCGTATATTCGATGACGTGGGAACGGCTCTGAAGGTGGAAAGCTTGATCAAACGAAAATCCCGCCCGACCAAGAACCGGCTCGTCGAACATCCCGCCCGGCTCAAGTCGCTCGCCTCGGACGCACTGAGTCGTAAGCTGCGGATCTACACGGCCGATCCCGCCGCCGTGGAGAGTGAGTCCGCATCGATGTCGCCGGATGACCTCAAGAACGGCCGCGATCCTTTCGCCGAAGTACCTCCGGCCGATCTCTGAGCGCCACGCCGCGCGTCAAAAGTGCCAGTTGACAATGGGTAGGATGGGCAGGTCGTCCTTGTTGGTTATGATGTTCAACAGGCCGATCTGTATGCCGTGCATCCATGTGGTTTTGTTGAGAAGACCCAACTGAACGCCTGTCACCTCTGTAGCCATATTGAACGCTCCGATTTGGACACCCGATGAGACCTTGCCGCTGTTGAAGAAGCCCGTTTGGGCACCATTCATGTCGCGTTTGACGACGTTGATGAATCCGTTCTGCCAGCCGGTCAAATCGCGGCGGACCCACCCGACAAGACTCCACTGAAAACCTTTCATGTCGCGAAGGACCTCGTTGCAGACGCCGACATCGAGGCCGTACATGTCACGGTTCACTCCCCAAATGATAGCGAGACGAAAACCGTGAATCGAGTAGTGCGTGTCGTAAACCTGGGCGGATTTCCACAGCGAGAACTGGAAATACTTGACCTCGTCCTTTTTCCCATCGGCGGCCAAAACGTTTGTCGAGGCGGCAGTGACGACCACCCCCGCAATCCAGACCAGCAGTACGAATTTCTTCATCGTGGGTCTCCTCCGGAACGTGGATCATGATGTCATTACGGACGGCTTGACCGCGCCCTCATTAGAACTTAGAGTAGTCGGAGCGAGCGCTACAGGGGACGAAGTCGCGGCCTTGGGGGCGCGTCGCGGCTCGAAATCCGATATTGTTCAATCTGGAGGATCGATGGTGAAGGAGATTATCTCTCGTAAAGAATTTCTTCAGCGGTGCGTGTTGACGGGGCTGGCGGTGGTTGGCGGCGGTTCGCTCGTGTCCGCCTGCGGGGGCGGGGAGGAGAAGGGCGAATCGGGCGGCACCTCACACGAGACGGCGACACAGACGACCGGTTCTGACGACCCGTGCGTCGACTACAGCGAACTGAGCGAAACCGATCTGCAGATGAGGAAGAGCCTCAAATACGCAGAGAAGTCGACGGAAACCAGCAAGAACTGCGAGAACTGCAAGTTCTACACGGCGCCGGAAGCGGGAAGTCAGTGCGGCGGATGCACGCTGTTCAAGGGACCGGTCCATCCCGGTGGATACTGCTCATCCTGGTTTGCAGCGAACCAGGGCTAACGCCGGCCAGAATATGGAACGGGGGCGGCTGCGCCGCCCCCGCTACCCCGTGCGAGTGTGTCTCGCCATCCCACCCCAGTCAAATTCCAGACGTCTAGTCGCGGTACAACGACTTGACGTGACCCCAGGTGGCTTCCTGTACCGGAATCGTGCACTCTGGATCTGTGGGCGCATAAATAGCGAGAAAGATATCGTCCACGTCTCCCCAAGCGCCGAATCCCATCGTTCCAGAATCGCAGTTGGCATCGAGGAACTCGGGGTAATCCGCAGCCGGTTCGGTGCCAGCACCCCATATTACGGCGTTCGACAGGGTGTAGGCGAAGCAATTGGAGTAGTTGACGAACACGCCTCTGACCGTTATGTCCGACACCACTCCCGTTCGCGTCCCCATAACGAATTGGTGCGTTGACGTCACGACCATCCCCGTCTCGTTGACATCGGCCGTGTAGTCTTCGTCGCCCCACGATCCGGTCGACGACAGCCACATCGTACCGCCGCCATAGACGGTCTTGTACTTGATGTAGCCCGTTCCATACTCGTCAATCGTGTCCTCGATAATCGTCGGCTCAATCTGTATCGAATTGCACTGGAGTTTCCACTCCAATCCAAGATTGCCTCCGACCCACGACAACGCGTTGACCGTGTTCCCGACGGCCCCTTCCTGGCCGCCGACCCACGACTCGCTGAATCTGCCGTCGCTCGGGCTATAGTTACCCACGATCGGCGCACCGGCCATCGCGGAACCGGCAAACAAACAAATAAGTAACACCAATAGCAGACAGCGCATAAAATCTCCCCCTTGAGTTGGTAGTTAGGATCTTGCGCCAGATTAAACGTTGACGCGGTAGACAGGTCGGCGCCGGCACTCGAGTGTCGCCGGAAAAGACGAAGGTAGGGTTGTTGGATTGTCTCCCCTGAAGGCATTGCATTCACCCCGCTGGTAGGCGTTTCGCCGCCACTTCCCCGGCGCAGTCCGCGCCCGGCGTCGATGATCCGTCCTACCGGTGCCTTCCTTGCCGCAGATTATACCAGATTAACCGTCAAATTTCTATGACAATCAACATCCGTTGCACAAATCTACAGCGGTGACGCCAAACCGTAACTTATTATGACGAAGCACGTTACAACACGGCTCAGCGCTCACTCGACTCGACCGCCAAACCAAGCCCTGGTGACGACGGCAATTCTCGCCGTTACCTGAATTTGGATTTCAGTCGACCCCAGGTGACGGACTCAACCGGGATGTCCTCGTCCACGATAACGGTTCCCAGCTTCGTCGTATGCGAGATCGCCGTGTTCGTACCCGTCCGGAGATCGCTTCGCGTGATCTCGATGGTGGTCGTTCCGACCATCTTCGCTTTGAATTTCAATTTGAACAACGTTCCCGGACCATCGAC
>JBDGYW010001464.1:0-2379 GCA_039588935.1 Gemmatimonadota bacterium
CTGATGTATCGAGGTGCGTGCCTGGCATGTGGCTGGGTGTCCGATGCCTTCTACTACTCGGAACGAGATGCGACTGAGGCTGCTCACCGTCACGGGTGGCACGGTTGGAAGTCGTTGCCCATCATCACCACTCACCGAGGCAAGTCGATGTCGATGGAGGCGGCGCCAGCAGCCATCGAGATCTATGAGCGGGAGTACCTGCTGCCTCGATGGGGTGATCGTCCCTCACTTCGGGGTGCTCCGATGGTGACGGCCCGTAAGGAGATGGGTAGTCGCCATGTGCCTGGTCGTTCGGCGTGGGGTGGCTACGACATGGGCCGGGTGGTCGAGGCTGAGAAACCGGAGTCAGTGGGTGCTCAGGCTGCCCTGTTCTAAACGAGGTGGGCCGCCCCCTTTGTGTGAGGGGCGGCCCACCTCTACGCAAGCTGTCCTATGAGGACAGAGAGGAGACTAGTGGAAACGATCTATCTGCAACGGATGACATGGCTGCCCGATGAGTCGGACGGGATGGTGTTGTGTGACTTCACGGTGCGTCGTGAGAACGGCGAGCCTGTTGATCTCAACTTCCGGGTGTCGGAGGTGGCGCTGCCCAAGGAGGTGGGTATCCGGTTGATTGCGTTCAAACGCAGGCCGGGCGACCCGGTGCTGTCGGACTACCACGCTCATGTCACCGTGCCATCCGAGACCGTGACCATGTGGGGATCAGTGAGAGATGTGCAACGCAGGCTGTATCAGCTGACGTTGCTCATCGCACACACCTACCTCAGTGGTCGACAAACCGTTGACAATGACGGTACAATTGACAATGCAAGCTGACCGAAGGAGGACGCATGCAGTTGTATGACGCAACGACTACGACGGTGACGAGGTACATCATCAGTCGGGAGTCGCTACTCGATTGGGTAGTGAGCTACCTCGACGACCTCGATTGGACCGCCGAGGAGCTCGAGGATCACGACATCGTGATCAACGGTGGCGAAGCCACTCACTCACCCGCCGGCCAACTCGACGCCGAGCTGAAAGACTCACCCGGTCTCTACATCACGCTCGAGCGCACACTCAAGGGCATCGTTGATCCGGAGGCCGACGATGGCGCTGAGTGACAAGACCTTCGAGGAACGTCTCGACGAGCTGGCTCACCTACCGGGCATCGTCAACGACCTGGTGCTCGACGCCTCCACCGAGGCACAGACTGTCGATGCACTCGGCACCATTCGATCCGTTGAGACAGGGTTGGCTGAGGTACGGAAGATGGGTGCGAGTGAGGTGGTGGACGGCACTCGAGGTGAACGGTTCGCCTTCGAGCAAGGGATGACGTCGACCAAGACCTACAACACGCAGTCGTTGGTCGCCAAGTTCATGCGAGCGTGGAACCTCGACCCGCTGCAGACGTTCTTGCGCCTCATCGACATGGATGTGGTGCGACTGAGTTGGCAGTACACGAAGCTGATGAAGGCGGTCCAAGCCAACGGCATCAGCCTGACCACGACCAACAACGAGATCGAGGAAGGAGATCCCAACATCGACATCGGCAAGCTGTGGAAGCACGGCTACCCCAAGTATGTGGCGGTGACACCGGATGACGAAGGATGAGAGGTGGTTCTCGATCAGGACGGCAGCTGACACGGTGAACCGAATCGACAAGGCGGCAGCCAAGAAGGGGTGGTCACGCACCCGGCTGGTTGTCACTGCCGTAACAGCGTGGCTCAAGGAACAGGACTTGTGGAGCATCCCAGGTCCGCAACGAATACGGAGGGACCAGTGAGCTGGTACGACGAAGCAACCAAGGCAGCCGACAAGCAGGCTGAGGAGCAGGCAACGCTGTCTCTCGCCGGCAGTTGGAAGCCCGACAAGAACGAGGACGATCCCAACCCACTGGTCGGCATCGTGTTCAACACACCGTCGGTGCGAGATACGAAGTACGGCGGGCGCTATGTCCTCTCGAGATACGAAGTACGGCGGGCGCTATGTCCTCTACGTCCATCAGACGGACGAGAACGACGAGCTGCTGTTCAAGCCAGCGGTCGACGACGACGGTGAGGAGATCGAGGGCGAGGTCGTGCCGGTGCTGTACGAGGTGTTCGCATCTCGAGCGGTGTTGGTCCGCAACCTGCAGGACGCAGCCCCCGGCAAGGGCTCACCGATCTTCATCCGGTGGGAGGGACAGGTGGAGTCGACGAGCGGTGGTCGCAAGTACCACTCGTATACGGCGATGGCTGGTGAACCCGACGCTGACCTGTGGGCCAAGCTGGTCCGAGACAAGATGGAGTCGGACAACAACGTGAAGCCCGATGTCGACGACTCGATCGCCACCGAGGAGGATCTCGAGAAAGTTTTCTAGTCAACCCACCCTGCGACCAGTGTTATGAGGGCTGGTGC
>JBDGYW010001465.1:0-2440 GCA_039588935.1 Gemmatimonadota bacterium
CTCCGGTGCGCTAACCGCGAGCGGGAGAAACCGGACAAGAAATGGCGGTATATCGGATTTCGTTGCGCGATGGATCCGCCTTGGCAGGAGGACGATTAGTCCTGGGGTTATTGCCCGTCAATTGCGCTTCGTTCGAATCCGCTCTCGCACGTCGAGAGCGGTTCTGTTATCGGGATCGATCTTCAACGCCTCTTCGATCTGCCGTTCGGCATTGCGGCGGTCGCCGATGGTCAGGTAGACCAGCGCCAGATCGACTCTGAGCCTGACATACGACGGCGAAATGCCGACCGCCCGTTCCAGTTCGGAACGCGCTTCGAGGAATTCGGTGTCGGGCATCGGGCGGTTGTGGAGCGTGAGCGGATGGTAGACACGGTGCCCGTTCTCGGCCAACCACGCGGCATCGACGGAGTTGTTTTTTACGTATATCCAAGCGTGCCGGTCGAGGTAGCACAGCGTGAAGGCATCGTCCCGCAGTAGCGATCGGTGAACCCGTTGGATCCCCGCATCCGACTTTTCGATGGGCGGGAGGACAAAGGCGTCCAGCCTGTATTTGTCGGTGACGTTTCGCCTGCTCTCTTCTTTCATCTGCGACGACAAGAAATCCCAATACAGCGACGGGCTGAAGTTGCGGCCGTCGATGAAGCTGATCCTCAACGGCTTCGCCGATCGACACGCGGTCGAGGGCCGTAATGATCAAAACCGCCGACAAAGCAATCCCGGCCCACCTGACCGCAAGCATACTGTTTTTTCCCCTCGTTATTACCCGGCGCGCCGACTCGACGACCGGGGATGCCTGAAGGAGAACGAAGATCATCGGCAGCGACACCAGCGCAAACTCGACCCGGAATCGATGCGCCTCGAATGTAAGGACCGCGGTCGCCGCTACGAGCAGCGCCGGCGCCAGCCTCAAGCGGCCGATCGAAATCACGATCGCCACCGCCGCCAGTCCCAAGAAGATCTCGTAGTACGGATGAAACGCGCCGTGTCGAAGAGCTGGGTCGAACGGTGAACGCCATTCGAGCGTAAAGTGTGACACCAGCTCCCGCTGTTCGCTTCCAAACGGTTGTGTGAGAAAGAGCCCCGGACTTGGATTGACCAGACACGCGGCGAGCATCAAGACCACCAGGGCGCCGACACGCCGCCAGTCGTACCCGGACTCGTTGTACGGTCTAATGAACGGAACGTGCCGGGACAACGCCCCCGCGAGCCACTCCGCACCGAAGAACATAACCACCAGTACCGGCCCCAGCATGAAGCTCGGGTGCGCGTTGACCCACAACAGCTGCAGGACCACGGGAAAAACGAAGAACGATTTTCCCTTCCGCTCGCGCGAGGTCAGGAGAAACAAAACGAGCAGAACCAGGAAGAGGTACTCGAAGAGGTGCGCTCGTATCAGAAACCGCGAGTGCGCGTTCAAGAGCGCGATCAGAACGACGGGACTGGCGAGCGCCCAGGAAACGCCTATCCGCGCCAATGTTCGCAGCACGACGGTAGAGATCGCGACCACCAGGAGCAATCGTACGAAGATGAGGCCCCACGCAGACGCCGCGGCGTGCACCGCATAGAACACCAACGCCGACAGGTACCACTGCGGAGCCCATGGAGTGCCGGTCACCGTAAACGTGAACGGATCCTCCGTTATGAACGCTTTCGACTCCACGATTCGACGGGCGACCGCCAGCAGCCACCAGATGTCGTTGTTCCGGATCGCGAACAACGATATGAGTCCGGTAAAAACCAGTACAGACGCGGCGGCCGCGATGTCGATGGGGGTTTGTCGGTAACGCGTTTTCTCTTTTCCCATGGGGTCTTTGACCTCGTCCGGTCGCAGTCGGTTGTCCCTCAGTGAACACGCGGGACTGAATGAGTGTACCCTGAGGGACACTCCGGGCTTGGCCGGCGCGGCGGACGCCGGCCGCCGTCACCTCCCAACATATTTGAACACAATAGATTATATGAATGCACATTGCAATGCCGATAAACGGCATCACGATTGCTTTTTGTTAGCTTCGAGCCGGCTCGCGGCAAACCAGCGAACCCCGCCCGGGTCGGCTCGTTCTGGGATTCTCAATCGACGTAAACAGTCAGGGCATATCGCAAAGCCAGCGCACTCATCGGAAAGGAATGGAGATGAAACGGACTCACCTGACCTACTTCGCTGTGCTCGCCTTGATCACCTCGTGGGTGATCGGCGGGTGCTCCTCCACAGAAGAACCGGCTGTCGACGAAGATCTCATGTCGCGGGATCAGGTCGTCGACCTGGATGATCCGTTCGGCGGTCTCAACTTTGGCGACGAAGAGCCGGCATTCGGTGACGTCGCGATGACGGAGATGTTTGGCCCCGAGCTAGACGCCGAGTATTCGGATCCGATAGAGGATGATCCGGACGTCGAGAAATGCCGGCTTCGGAAGCGTCCCGTCACCTACCTGATGATCACAT
>JBDGYW010001466.1:0-2640 GCA_039588935.1 Gemmatimonadota bacterium
TGTACGGATTGACCGACTGTGAAATAGCCGCCGCAGGCCAGTGAGCCTCGGCCGGTCGGTGAGAATAGATGAATCTACGTGGCTTCCTCTCTTCCCACGGCACCGCAACCACATGAACATCGCGCCACCCGCGAAGCATGAACCGATAAAGAAGATCCTGAGTCTTCCTGTGGGGTACGTCGTAGGTCAGAACGGCAATCACACAACCACCTCGACATGCTTGTACTGCGGGTGCTCCTCGAGCCAGTCATTGATCGTCACGGGATGAGTAATCCCCGGCTGAATCTCGACAAACTCCTTCTTCGCGTAGTCCTTCTCGCGCTTGAACAGGTCGGCCCCGGTCGTAACGCAGTGCCTAATGTGCTCCTCATCGTCTGGCGTGGGAACAAACGGCAGCGAATTGGCGTTCTGCGCGTTCGAGTACAACTGCGAGTCTTCAGCAACAGTGTGACAGCCCAACTTGTGCTTCACACCCTCGAAGCCGCCAAGCCACGACAGATGATAGCCACCCGGCGACCATGAATGGTCAATCGAAACGCCGTTGCGCGTGTCGCGTATGCGCTGGAAATCAAGCCTGCCGACACCCCTCGGCATCGCCATCGTGCCGAACCAACTCGCATTCTGGCGGCAGTTGACCCAGTAGTAGTACAAGAACTGATGCGCGACAACAGGACGAGAAGGCTTGTACTCGAGAACCCACTGAACGAACTCTCTGCTGGGTATCTCGTCAACGTCGGACAGAAGAATCAAGTCCGTCATGTCGGCGTCTTTCACGCCTTCGTAAATCGCCCTTCGCTGCGCCCACTCCGTAACGGGAAACTCACCAACCGTGTCCGAAACGACGTGAATGATCTTGTCGTGGTAGGTATTGAAACGATGGCGAAACTCCTTGAACCACAGCGGCTTTTCGTTCTGCTGCCAGTCGTGAGTCGCCTCGACAACGACAAGATGGTCAATCAAATGACCAATCTCGCGCAAGCGCAGATCGATCAGGTCCAGCTCGTCGTTGACGATGATGCAATCGTACAACTTCATACGATTAGCTTCTTCTCTTCGAGCGCCTCAACGTCAAGCACCATTTGCGAATTCACGTTCGTTCGCTCAACCTTCATGCAATTCCCGGTGTTGGGATACCACGGCATACAACCCCACTTGTCGTAGGTGTACTTCTGGTTGATCTCCAGCCCCTTCTCGTTGTCCGAGTAGGCCATCGGCGGGTGCGACTGATGCCAGGCAATCAACGCGGTCTCGCAAACGAATCGACCAACATGCAGCGCCAAACGCGCCATGAAGTCGTTGTCCTCGCACGCAATGCCCTTCAGGTACTCCTCGTCCCAGCGAACGGCTTCAATGTTCTTGCGAGTCGTCCCGAAGAACCAACCGAGAGGCGCGAGCCGATCCGGACCAAGGTAAGTCGTGTTGGAATCCATGTCTACCACACACGGCATCCAGACAACCTTGTCAAGATCCATCTCGGCGGCCGCAGTCAACGTGGACGGCGGAATCATCACGTCCGAAGACATGAAGTACAACTCCTCGCCCTGCGCCAGCTCGATCCCGCAATTCATCGCATACGCGGGGTTGTTAAAGCCCTTGATGTTGTACGTGTCGGGCCGGTCCTTCAACGTATCGACGCGCTCGTAACGAACAGGAGAATCCTTATACGCCGCGAGAAGATCCTTGTACGGAAGGTTGGAGCCGTCATCGACAATCACAATCTCTACGTCGCGTAGATCGTTCTTGCCAAGATTCGACAACGTATTGATGAGCACGATCTGCGGACGGTCGTACACCGTCATGATGATGGACTTCTTTACCACATCGGCACCTTCTTCGTCTTATTCTTGCTGCCCTTGGGACGGCCACGCTTCTTGGCAGGAGCAGACTCCTGTGTCGGCTTCGGCAGAGAAGTCTCACCGCAAGCATGGTGGCTCGAGAAGTACCCTCTTTAGTAATCTCTCCAGAACCATCACAAACATCGCAAACATCGCTCATGTCGTACCTCAAACGCCGCAGTAGCGGCTCATCGGTTCGTAGTCTTCAGAATCTTCGTCCTCACCGAGAATCGCCGCCAACGTCTCGTTGATCTCGTCATGCGCCAAAGGAGCCAACTTCTGTACGTTCTCGTCCATAACACGACCCGCAACGTCAATGTCGTCGTCAAAACGCAAGCTCGTCTTGCCGGGCGCCGTCTTGCGATGCTTCCGAGCCTGAGTCAACACCCCCGTGTGCTCGCCGTCGCCGTACAGCAATTCGTCGCTGCACGTCTCGTTGCAAATCCACACCTCTTGGTTCCTGGCCTTGTCCGCTAACTTGAAAAACCGCGCATTCTTCCCGTCCGCCTTGTTGTAATCAGCGAACTGCAACGGCGAACGATCAGGATTCATCCTCAACGGCGTCTTGGCCTCTTGACAAGCCCTCACCATGTACTCGTGATGCGACTTCGGCTGCTCGGAAATGAAATACGGCGTCCGGTACTGCTTCATGTACTGCGCCGCGACATTCGCGCCGGCCGAATAACTCCACTCCTGTGAACGACTGCCGTCAAGCAAAATCACGTCAACAAGACGGCCTCGAGGGCGAATCTTCCACACCTGAATCGACCAGTGATCCTTCGTCCCGTCAGCGCGCATCTTCTCG
>JBDGYW010001467.1:0-3105 GCA_039588935.1 Gemmatimonadota bacterium
GTATTGTGTGTGGTAGTCGAACCGGACCACCTCGTGCCCCAGCGCACGAAATGCCGCCTCATAGCCCCGAGCCACATCATACGGTGACCACGTGGCCCCCGGGTAGATCAACAGAATACGCATTCCCGCACCGGATCGCGCGCGATTGACGGCCAGAGTGCACATGTCAGCCGTCCGTCTTATAGGTCGCACTATCCCCCGAATCAGATCGCCTATGTTCACGTTTCCCCCTCCGTTGCTCCCCTCGATACCTTGCTCACCACGACCTGGATCTTGTCCATCCAGTGTATACGCCGTGTATACGTCCAGACCTCCTGCAGATAGATGAAATCCGAATGGTAGACCGGACCACCCCCCTTGCCGTCTGTGGCGATCGCCCAGATACAGGCATCCCACACGTGCCGCTTGACTACGAGGCACGAGCCACCTATATGCCCGTGCTTTGGCTGCTGCTGCCACACGAACCGGTCAGGCAGGACGCCAAACTCTGCATTGTGCATCCTGAACACGATCACGTCCGGGTCATACGCCCGCGCCGCCGCCCGCAGGTCGGACACGAACCACGGCGAGGCCAGCAGGTCGTCATCGTCCAGCATCATCACATATTCGCCCTGTGGCTCTACGCTCAGAAACAGCCGGTTGGATTCTGCCACGCCGACGCCCACGGTATCGCGGACGATCAGGTGCTCAAAGTCCTGGTCGGTTTGTGCCTCGACGGTGGCGCAGCACTGCGCCAGGCCGTCGGGCCGGTTGTACGTTCGCGTGATGATGGTCAAGAACGGTGCCACTATTCCCCCTCGATCGCAATCGCCTCCAGCTCTGCCTCACTCACCACGCGCACCGGGTAGAGTCCATAGCTGTACAGCTCCGCCACGTTGCGCAGCGCTCGCCGGGTGTTACCGCTCACGAGCCAGAACGTGTGCGAGGTGGCGAGCTTGGCATAGTACCAGCCCTCACGCTGTGCCCCGCCTGTTTCGCCCTTCCAACCGGCGATGAACCCCGCGAGGTCGCGCTTGCCCACGAGCACGACCTCATAGCCTAGATCCTTCAACTGCACCGGATAGATCGCGCTTTGGTGCAGCTCGTAGGGATTGCCCCCGATCTTGCCTTGCTCCCACTCACCCCACGGGCAACCGATGCACACCAGCGGGGCCATCGTCTCCAGCTTTGCCAGAACACCGGGCCACTCGTCTGCCGGCAGGTGCTCCGGCCCGTGCCACCAGAGGATAGCGTCAAACGGTTGACCTGCCTCCTCCAGTTCTCGCACATCGCCCTGTGTCACGCTGTCAAACCGTTCGGTGTCCACGTTCTGATAGTGCTCGACGTTCTCGCTGAATGCCTCCAGCAGGTGGATCTCACATCCCTCCTGGCGCAGTGCCTTGACGAACGTTGGCGCCGCGTGCCGGTTGGCCCCGATGTACAGCACGCGCCCCTTAAACAGGTTGGGAACGTGGCGCTTGAACTCCTCAAAAAACCGTTGATACATCACCGATTGATTAGCCATAGACCCCCCTCACCCCTATCTGGATCGTCTCGCGCATGTATTCTTTCCCGCCGATCTCTAGGTCGTCACGCACTGAATCGGTCTGGTAGTCGATTTCTTGCCACACGTTCGCGACTTTCGGATTGGCTTCGATGACATCTGCAATAGTGCGCTCGATCAGGTCGAGCCGGTCTTCTGCCTGTGCTTCCGTCCAGTTCGTGGCCGCGTACCGCACGAACACGTGGACGGTGAACAGAAACATGGCATTGCGCACGCCTGATTCAATAGGCATTCCGCTGATCTTCTCGCGGTTGCTGCCACCACTAGAGACGGTGACCACCGGGGAGAGTCCTGCAAAGTCGCCGATCCGGTAGTTGTAGACGGCCTGCACGATGCTGTCTGTCGTGACGAGCTGCGTGTTGAGCAGACGATGCTGTCTGTCGTGACGAGCTGCGTGTTGAGCAGTGTTGCCAGTTGATCGCGCGCTGTCTCCCTGTTTGGTTGTGCCATTTGTCCCCCTACTTTGGAAAGCCGCTCTTGATGATGGCAATCATCTGATCAGAGATGTACTTGCCGCGCTCGTCTGGAACCCGTGCATAAAAGTCGTGACGATCCCTGCCGCCACTGCGCCCGCGCCCGTGCTCATACACGCCATAGATAGACGTCATTGCATTTGTCTTCGGATTGCGCGCTGTCGGGTCGATGTAGATCGTACCCCGTGGCGGCCCCGCTTCATACTTCATCCGGTGTGATGCCTGAAGCGCGCCCGTGTCCCTGTGCGTGTGTGCCACCGCATACCGGTGCCCCTCGATCAACCCATACTTGACCGCCCGCCCACGCGCGCCCGATGGCTTGAGCGCACGCTGTATATCCGCGTTCGCACGCTGCAGCTCTTGTATGCCGGTGATCGTCAGCTTCGGGTCCACGCTCATGGGTTCTTCAATAGCTCCAGAACGATGTACTGATAGTTATTCGCGCTCATCGGCCAGTACCAGTCACCGACCGCCTTGATGGGGTAGTCCTTGCCGCTCACGGTCAGGATGTCCCCCTCCACGATGTCGAGCCCGCCCTCGGTAAACGTCTGCAATCCCTCATATGGAGTATCCAGCCCGGCACGCATGGCAATCTCTGGCGTCAGCGGGTCAAGCGGCGTACAGCTCAGAGATGCCACGCTGGAGGTGGCCGCGCCGAACTTGCCCGACGATACGGCAGGTGTGCGTTTCGTGCTGGCGGTGACCGTCGCGAACAGCGAGAACGTGCTCATATCGAATAGTCCAGGTAGTAAATCCTCGTGGTAGCGTACTCGCTCGTGGTGTTCACGTCGTCACTCGGCACGTCGTCACTGTAGCCGTCGACGCGGATCACCCCGGTCACGATGACGCCCGGCAAGATGTTGTGATCCTTGCGCCACTCTTTGGACTGCTGCCGGTAGCCCCGTGCCACGTCTGTAAAGTCCTCGCGCCGCGGTCCTACCTGGATGTTGGCGTGTCGCGTCCATTCCACCGCCAGCGCGTCGAGCAGCAGAGCAACCGCGCGCTGCCACGACCCCGCCGCCGTGATGATCGGCGATAGCACCTCGTCGGTGTAGTTCGCCGCGGCGGGACGTGGGCCAGATGACGCGG
>JBDGYW010001468.1:0-2882 GCA_039588935.1 Gemmatimonadota bacterium
CCTGCGTTCCGTGCTGCTTCCCTAAGCTGGACGCCTCCAAGATTCGCAGCTCGAGCCTTGCCGCCCTTGCGGCCCATGGTGCCCGCTGCCGAGCCTAACGATATTCTCATATAAACAAATCTTATACGGATCGCCCCCAGTATTCAAGTGTGTCAGTAGTGACACAGCACCACTACGAGGTGGTGGCAGTATGGTCTGGGGCGGGTTTGGTCCAGCGTGCTTTTGCGGCTTTGCGTGCTCGAGCTGCTCGTTGTTCTGGTGTGAGGCGCCGTGCGGTAGTCTTTCCGCCTTTGCTGGCGGCTGCTCTCAGGGCTTCTAGCTCCGCTTTGGTGTAGCGTGGCATAACTCTATTGTCAAGGGTATCATATGCTTAGGGTGGTTTGCAAGGTTTTTTCGCGTGGGGGTGCATTTTTCCCTTGACATTGTGCTTAGCATCGGTTAGTATGAGGACATGAAACAAATCACAATCACCGACAGGATGGGACACTGGCGAACGTGGCACATCAATATGGACGGACTGGACCTGGAGCTACTGACCGCTGCCATGATAGAGCGGTATGAGGGTTTGGGCGTGTTTGTCGGCGGGCCATACCAGCGGGAGGTGCGCTCATGAAAAAGAGAATCTGGACACGAGCGACCTTGTGGTATGACGGCTCCGTCCAGGACCGAAACCACGCTAATGCAACACTGGCAAAACGCTATGCCCAAGAGCGCTCCACGCAACTGAAGGCGGATGTGGACGCAATGGAAGAGGCCACTGTCCTGGCAACCTATCGGAGCGGTGTAGCGATTTATGAGCGGGAGGCGGTGCGCCCATGATGACGAAGCAAAACGAAGCGCAACGACAGTCGGAAAGGCGGCGACTACTGGCAATTCTCCGCGACCACGAAGACAGCGGCCGACACAATGAGGCCTGCCCCCATTGCAACAGTATGTCTATGGACTGCTACCACACCATCGGACTGGCACTCCGGGACCTGAGACGTGAGGCGGTGCGCTCATGACGGCGCCGGCGAATCGCGTCATGAGACGTGTACACACGAGGCCTGAAGGCCGAAACCCCGCAAGGGGTCTGGAGGTACGAAACATGAGAAACACAAACATCGGCTCGATCAGTAGCGGCAAGGATCTGATACCTGACTTCGTATGGGAACTGGAACACCAAACCCCCACGCGAAGAGACCATTGGAAAATGGCCCTGGAGATTCGCAAGCGGATGGAAACGGACGACTACTACCAGTCCGAAGATGCCAGCCGGGATCTCGAGAGCCTGTCTAACGCTCTCGATGAATACTCACCCGAGTATTTCTACTTCGGCTCCAATCTCGGAGACGGCGCGGATTACGGGTGGTGGTTGATTGAGAATTTCGAGAGTGAATTCGACGGTCTCACGGTTGACGACCTGGCCGAAGTTCCGCGCGACTACTACGGAGAGGTACTGGTGGTCAGCGACCACGGGAACATGACGCTGTATCGGCGCGCGCGGAACAATCGTCTGGTGGAGCTGTGGGCGGTCGTCTAAACGTCCCTCAAGCCTGCGAACCGCTGACGGCTGGTGGGCTTGGATGGAGGTTTAGAAGATGAGACAAGCTGAAATGCAACGTGAAGCGCTCACCAGAGCACGCTCCGGTGTGACGCTGACAAATTACCCTGCGATCTACAGCGGCTTCATGTCGCGGGGAATTGCGGAGTCTGATATCGAGCCCCGTGTGAACGTCTTGACCTATCAGGCATGGCGAGCAGTCGGACGGCAAGTCCGCAAGGGTGAAAAGGGTGTCCGCGTCATCACCTACATCGAGACGAAGCGGACGGTGAAGGACCGCGAGACAGGCGAGGAAACAGAGCGGGTGTCCCGCCGACCGTGGACCTCTACCGTGTTCCATGTTTCGCAAACCGACGAGCGGGTGGCATCATGACGCAACAAAGCCTAGGGCAAGACTTGCTCGATATCGTGCTGGCCGATCCAGAGCCCCGCGCACCAACACCCGCTCCGCCAGCAAAACCAGCGGCCCGGCATTTCTACCGCTGCAGCGACTGTCTTTCGGTCGTCACAGTCGATGAGGAGCTGCCCTGGTATCAGGACGATCGGGGCGTGTGCCACAAAGGGAAATGCGGCGCTTGCGGTGGCTGGATTGAGTACCTCGGCAGAACTCAGCGCAAGCGGCTTGTGCGCGATGAGGACCGCTGCCCTTGTGATGCCCGGTGCACCCATGCTCGCGGGCCGAACTGTGACTGCCGTTGCGGCGGAGCGAATCACGGCTCACACGCCTGGGTGCGGGTCACCATCGACGCTGGCGGTATCCCAGTGGTGCAGACCCCGCCCGATGCCGCCAGCAAGGCGGAGCAGTACTGGAAGCTGGTAGACGCTGCCCATGAAGCGGTAGAGGCTCGTTACGGGCGATACTTCGCCATGAAGCGGGCGGGCGAGTACTTGCAGTATGGCGACTTTCGGCAGTACTTGGACGGTTGCGCCTGGGTGCGGGCAATCCACGCGGCTCAAAAGATGCGGTCCCATGCGGGCCGAAACAAGAAGCTCACGCGGATAGCGACAGAGGTGGGCTAATGCTCCCCCAGTGGCTCAAGCTCTTGTGTTGGTTTACCGCGCCGGTATCGGTTGTCTGGATAGCGGCGTGGATCGTGGGGCGACGGTTGGTGGACTGAAAAGGAGAATGCAATGGCCTGGAAACTATCTGATGCTGTTTCATCGGCGGACGTGGAATCAGACACCGAAATGTGTTGTGTTTGCGGTGGCGAGGCCGGCGAGGTAGGCGGCGCCGAACATTGCGAGGAGTGCGGGGACTCAGCTTGCGAGGACTGCATACACGATGGTCTATGCGAGAACTGCGACGAGAGTATCTGATCGCCCGCGCCGGCCGTCCTGT
>JBDGYW010001469.1:0-2259 GCA_039588935.1 Gemmatimonadota bacterium
GTCTGCGACGTGTTGCCGTACTTCTCCTGGTAGCGCTTCGCGAGCGCGATGCGGCCCTGCCAGCGTTTCAGGTCGTCGCTTTTTTCATCAGGCATTAGGGATCCGTGTTGAAGCTAACGAAACCGATGTCAAATTCACAGGTGCCGGTGGAACCGGCGTTATTACTCACGCACTGTAGACGAAGTGAAGACCCCATCGTGCACATGAACGGTGCGTTTGCGATGTTTGCCATGTCTTCAAAGACAGAATGAAGCGGAAAGTAATCAGGATCGGAACCGACGTTGAGAAGCACCGCATAAAGGTCATCATCATTCGCGGCATCTCTGTGAATGGACCTGATCCTGCATGTGATCGCGTTGCCATTCTCGCCTTCCACCTTGATCCCGATCATCCCGCCAACGACGCACTTCGGCATTTCATCCAAGTCCACTGTCTGCTGCGCCGTGCCGGCAAGCGTGCCAACCGCGCTGATCGCTGTGTGCTGAAACACCAGACTGAGAAGACCGATATCGAACAGCACCGTTCCTGTCGATCCAGCGCTATCGCTGTCGATTCCCAACGAGAATGCGCTGCCTATACTGCAGATAAACGGAGCGTTCCCGATATTCGCCATCTGCTCCCAGAATGAAAACAGCTCGATGTAGTCCGGATCGGACGCCATCAACTTCGCTACCTGGAAAATGTTGTTGTCGCCCACAGAATCGCCGTGTACCGACCGAGCAAAAACCGTGATCGTGTTGGTGTTCTCACCTACGATCTTCGCTCCAACCATCCCACCCACGATGCACCGCGGAAGATTCGACAGCGTTACAAACTGCGCATCCGTCCCGACAAGCGTACCCGTCGTCGTGATGCGCGTGTGCTGGAACAACTTCCCGCGTGTCTGTGTAACGGTCGGTGTATCGAATGCCACGGTACTCTCCCTACGGGTCTAGATTGACGCTGACGAAACTGAGATCGACCGTCATGACACCGACGGAGTTCACATCGTTCGTGGTCGCAAACAGACTGAACGAACTGCTGATCGTGCAGATCCCGAACGGTGCGTTGCCGATATCCGTCACATCCTCGAAAACAGAAGCAATCGGAAAGTAGTCGGGGTCACTTAATACCGTGTTGAGCGTCTGCACGTACAGGTTGTTTTCACCCACTGAAGTGGCACCAAGGTGCATCGATCTTAATGTCAACGTCACCACGTCGCCGGTAGAACCTGTGATCTTACCCGCAATCGAACCGCCAATAACGCCCAGCGGCAACTCCGTCAAGTCCAACTGATCCGTTCCACTTGCACCGCTACCGGGAAACGTGTTCACCGCCAGCACGTGCGTGTGCTGAAACAACTCGCCGCGACTGCGCGTGATCGTCGGTGTCGCCCATGCCATCTCGTCTCTCCAAACGACAGAAAAGCCCGCCCGACTCCGCGTGCGCACGAAATCGAGCGGGCTTCAATGTCTGTACCGCCGGGGATCAGCCGGTGGTCATGTTTGTTCGCTCAGTTCGTCTGTCGTTCTCTCCACATCTGTGCTTCCTGACGAATCATATCCGCGCAGTCGTCACAGATGATATCGATATACGACGGAATCAACAAAGCGTCACGCTCGTAACGCCTGTACCACTTCCTCGCGCAACGCAGACAACCAGCGGCCACGTAAACGTGATGGTACGTGTCAGCCGGTCGTTCTGCGAAGAAACCCGTCATCACCAGCTCGCCAGCGAAATGCTGTTCGACATCCCCGAAGGATGCGTCCGCTTCTCAGGATCCAGCACCAAGTCCTTGAATGCAGGATGTAGCCACGGTGCCTCGACCTCGCGCCGACGCGGCGGCACCGAAACCAGCACCCACATGTCGTGCAACGTGTCCAGCAAATCGTCCTTGTCGTGCGGGAAGTTCTTCAACTGCTCGAGCGTGCGCTTGGCCAGCGGATTCTTCGACCAGACCTTGACCTCGCGACGATCGATGAACGGCTCCATCTCCAGGATCCGCTCCGTCTTGCGCATGTCGCGCGACCGCTCGATCGACCTCACGGGACACGGCGACATCAGCATCTTCACCGGCTCGCCGTGGAACTTCGGTGCGCGCTCCGCGACACCCTCGCGGCAGATGCGTACCAGGAGTCGCTGGTACTGCACCGCCTCGATCCCGATGTTCTTCACCGTGTAGCCGTACGACTGCCACTTCCGCGCGAAAGCGTACATCCTGCGCACCGACTCCGACGGCCGCTTCTCGCGGCCCGCCCAGCCGTCGAGATCGTAACGCCA
>JBDGYW010001470.1:0-2453 GCA_039588935.1 Gemmatimonadota bacterium
TGACTGGGGACCCGCCGTTCACCGGTGCGACTCCTCAAGTGATTCTGGCGCGCCACGTGACAGATCCTGCGCCGCCTATCACGACTGCACGGTCGAGCGTGCCTCCGGCAGTGGCCGCCGCGACGGCACAAGCACTCGGCAAGGCGCGCGCCGACCGTTTCGAATCGGCACATGCGTTCTCCAATGCTCTGCGCACAGAAGTGAAGGAAGTAGGACCCGAACTCAAATCCATTGCCGTGCTGCCGTTCGTGAACCTGAGCCGCGATCCGGAGAACGAGTACTTCAGCGACGGCATGACGGAGGAAATCATCAACGCACTCGTGCACCTGGAGGACCTCCACGTTGCATCGCGGTCGTCCTCGTATGCGTTCAAAGGTCTTGCTCCGGACATCGCCGAGGTGGGGGCGAAGCTGAATGTTGCGACGGTGCTGGAGGGCAGCGTCCGGCAGTCGGGTTACCGGCTCAGGATCACGGCTCAGCTGATCAAGGTGGCGGACGGATACCACCTCTGGTCGGAGCGGTACGACCGACGCATGGAAGACGTGTTCGACATTCAGGACGAGATCGCGAGCGCGATCGTTGATGCCTTGAAGGTCAGGCTCTTAGGCGTGGGCGTTACTGGGTTGGTGAAGCGAGGCACGCAGGATCTCCCTATACTTGAGGGGTTGGCACCTCTGGTTGCAGCGGGGTGAGGGACTAAGCAGGTGCATCCCTTACTTCGAGCAGGCGATCGCGAAGGACCCGCACTACGCACTGGCGCACGCGGGCCTGGCGGACGCATATAGCACCCTCGGGTTCTACGGCTTCGTGCCTCCGCAGATCGCGTATTCGAAAGCACGGAAGGCCGCAGAGCACGCGGTGGAACTCGACGGTAAGCTCGCTGAAGCGCACTATTCGCTCGGAATGTGCGAGTGGTTCTTCGGCTGGGATTTGGATATTGCCGCATCCCAATTCGAGCGAGCTATCGAACTCGATCAGTCCATGGCGCTGGCCCACGTGTGGCTGGCGTGTACGTATGTGGCCTTGGGACGCTTCGCTGACAGCGCTGCCAAAGCTCAACGCGCTCAAGAACTGGAGCCAATCTCGCCAATCATCAACGCCTTTGCGGGAACGGGGTACTGGTTCGCCAATCGACAAGTCTGGGCGCGCGAGGCGGCACACCGTGCCCTGGAGATCGACCCGACGCTTGGGCTTGCGCATTGGGTTAACGGGCACGCCGACGTCGCGGAAGCCAAGTACGAGGATGCCGTGAACGCCTTCGAGAACGCAGCCCTGTACACTCAGCGGTGTCCTATGATACTGATGTACGTCGGCATCGCCTATGCCTTAGCCGGTCGAGAGGCAGATGCGCGGTGGATCCTCGGGGAACTCCAACAGAAGTGTGAACATGGGGCCGTCTCCCCGGCATATGCGTACATGGTCAACTTGGCGTTGGGCGAGCTGGATCTGGCGTTCGAACAATTGGAACAAGCGTTCGCCGAACGGTTTCCCGTTCTCTGGATCTTGGGCGTGGACACCCCGGGGTTCGAGTCTGTTGTGCCGCGATCGGACCCAAGATTAGCGTCGTTGTTGGACAGGCCGGAACTCAAATGGCTCGAAAGGGTGCCGCCGCGGGAGTAGCCGAAGTCGGGCGGACGAATAGGGATTGCCTCAGCTATGGAGTGCGGCGGCCTCTAGCTAACCCGTTCATCGAACCGTATTCTAGTGCTGAGTCTGACCTCGGAGCCAACACATATGGCCGATGCGTTTGACCGACTGAAGGATGCATTGTCCGACCGATACGCTGTTGAGCGGGAGATCGGCAGTGGCGGAATGGCGACGGTCTACCTCGCCGAGGACCTGAAGCATCATCGCAAAGTTGCGGTGAAAGTCCTGCGTCCCGATCTCGCCGCTGCACTCGGCCCCGAACGGTTCCTGCAAGAGATCGAGATCGCCGCGCAGCTTCAGCATCCGAACATCCTTGCCCTATACGACTCGGGTGAGGCCGACGGCTTCCTCTTCTACGTGATGCCCTACGTTGAGGGGCTCTCGCTCCGCGACAAGCTCGCGAAAGAGGGCGAACTCCCAATCGGCGACGCTGTGCGGATTCTCCGCGACGTGGTGGATGCCCTCACAGAAGCACACGAACGCGGTGTTGTGCATCGCGATATCAAGCCTGAGAACATCATGCTCCGAGGTCGTCACGCTCTTGTAACCGACTTCGGTGTCGCGAAGGCGGTGAGTGAGGCGACGGGCCGAGAGAAACTCACCACAGCAGGAATAGCACTCGGCACACCGGCATACATGGCTCCCGAACAAGCCTCTGCCGATCCGCATCTGGATCAGCGGGTGGACATCTACGCTGTGGGTGCAGTGGCTTACGAGCTTTTGACAGGGCGTCCCGTGTTCATGGGCACCACGCCACAGATGATTCTCTCGGCGCACATGACGGAACCGCCGCAGCCGGTGACCAA
>JBDGYW010001471.1:0-2908 GCA_039588935.1 Gemmatimonadota bacterium
GCGAACGACAGATAAGACCAGCAAATCAAAACGGCGACTTCTTCAGTACTCCTCTCCGTCTGGAATCACTACGCCCTCTTGACTCCGCACTTCTTAATGGTGTTAGGTGGCCTGGGCGACCGCTGCTCAGATCGGAGACCCGCCAAAGGCCTAGCGATTTGTCCGAAAACGCACCATCCTGCTCGGTACAGCTCTCCTTGGTGAGCTCCAACGGCGACGGCAGGTTGAACGGTGGCTTCATGAGATCGATTGGACGCCAATCTCCAGTGACGATCTCCACATTTACCGGTTCGTCCGGGAAGGTGGTGCTCAGGAGATAGTCGATCCCACTTCCGGCGATGTTGCGCAGGGCCGCCAGGGCATCGTCGAGACTGAGGTGCACGAGACAGTCGCGACACAGGAGGAGGTCCGCTTCGGGCAGAACGGACGAGATTAGATCCAATTCGATGAATGTGCGGTCGGCAGCACCGAAACGATCGTTGTTCGCGGCCACGATGTCTGGGACGAGATCGGCGCCAACGTACGAAATGTCACCGAACTCAAGATGTGCCATCCAAGTGAAGTCCCCACACGTAAGATCGAGGAGTCGTCGAACTCCGAGTCGGGCCATCAACCCAGGTAGGGCTTCAGCCAATACGTGTGTCTGTTGGGGACTTGACCCCGGGCCACTCGGGGACGCGCCATTCCAGTGGTTGGAGAGATAGGCACACCTGAAAGCCTCGAGTCTCCCAACCGACCTCCCGGCCTCGGCTTCCTTCTCGAAGTAGGCAGCATCAAAGTGGACGAGCCTTCTTCGCTCAGGAGGACTCATTGACCGCTTCCCCATTCCGAGGGCCACCTAACGACTCTGGGCATAAGCTGCGTGCGCTTACTCTCCAGCTGAAAGAAACGCTCGATCAACTGCAGTCTCTCAATGCGCTCATATAAACTGCTCCCGCCGCGCATGCCAGCTTCATACCCCTGTTATACAGCACTGCCTTCCGGACGCAATGCTTGGATGATCAGTAGCAATGGATGACCGAGATACTTCTCGGCCCACGGAATCTGCTGGACCAGTTCTGCATCAGCACCGTATTCCTCGCACCGAACGTCACGAAAGCCAACATCAAGGATGTGATCCACGTAATCTCCTACCGTGTGTCGCTCTGCTCCGAGCCGGTACTCACATCCGTTCGCTTCGAAGTTCGCCTCAACACCGGCTGCGGCCATCTCCGGATGAAAGGCAGAAAATACGAAGCGCCCTCCAACCCGTAACACCGAAAGCATATCGGCGAAGAACACGCGCAGATCGGTCAAATGCTCTGACACGAGGCTGCAAAGTGCTGCGTCACACTTGCCCCGGGCGATAGGCAAACCGCGATTTAGATCCCCCTGCGCCAGAGGTATGCCAGGGAGCCTACGGCGTGCAATCCGAAGCATCCCCAATGAGAGGTCCACACCAACGGGATGGCTGCCAGCACGTATGAGGGCGAGCAAGTGAGCACCGGTACCGCAGCCGGCATCGAGCACATGCTCCGCAGGTTTGGCCGTGAGGCAGTTGAGTGCATGCTGCCGGTCGAGTGCGACAAGCGGGTTAGGAGTGTCATCATAGGACGCAGCCCACATGTCATATCCGTCCCGCACTCCCGGCCGTTGGACTTTCTTTCGCTTCACGATCTTCCCCGGCAGTGCTGTATAACGACCCTGCGGATAAGCTGCGAACGTAATCTCAATAGCACCACCATTGCCTCGGATTTGATTGAACTCACCAAGCGCTCAACTCAACTGCTCCTACCGCGTTCGTCACGCTTCATGCGCCTGTTAGGGCTCCTCCCAACTCATACCCTTTCGACCGGGCACTACTCGCTTAGGGCCAGGGCGATATAGAGAACAGGACTTCGGCCCATAACAGAATGTCTCTCTGCGAAGGCGTCGCACGTGTGGCGTCCAATGATCCACTATGAGCTCGACCGGCATCTCACAGCCCCAAATGCAACTGCGGCAATGTGTCCGATACGTGCGAGTGTCCAGGCGACGATGCCCGCGGCTACGATAGGTTTGCAGATCCGGAGTCACGCTGTGCCACGGCGGCGGCTCAGACGGAGTCGCTTCTTGACGATCGTGCATCTTCAAGCCTGAGGTCTTGTATAGCTCCACGACTTCCGCGATTCCGTCCGGCACCCATTCCGACTGACCGCTTACCGTGTATCCGACCTGAAACTGATGCTTCGCCTGAGCGGCCTTACCAAGCCCAACGGTGAATTCACAGTCGGTGTCGCCCACGGTGCCATTGAGCCGAAGGGCGTACCCCAGGTAACTGTGGTTTCGCTCGTCAAACGAACGCGTGAGTCTAATTCGCGGCTGAACGGAAACGACCAGCCCCCCCCAACCTACTTTCACAACGAAACAGTCCAGCAAAGCATGCCCGTTCACCTCATGAAATGTGCGGCGGTATAACGACTCTGGGCATAAGCTGCATGCGCTGACTCACCAGCTGAAAGAAACGTTCGGGCATCCGTGTTCCTCCCGCGCACAAATGAACTATTGCCACCGCGCATGGCAGCTTCATGCCCCTGTTAGGCGGCTGCCTACGGTCGAGTTAGAGTGCTATTGTACCACCAAACGGCCTGGGAAAGGCGGTCCTGGCCAGTCCAGATCTGTTGGGCGGCAGCAAGCACCAGCCCGAAGGTACCAACTGTAACAACAGCGGTTGCGGTTTCGTCGTTACGGAATGCTACGATACCGACTCCTAGAGCAGCGAAGCCCGTCAGCATCAATGAAACACCCCGGTTCTGACGACCTCGGAACGCAGCATATAACGCCGCGGCTGTGTCAGAACGGGCAGCGAACTCCGGCACGCTGGGTGCAAAGAACCTGAGGCTTGCAAGCTTTTCCTGCTGAACGCCCTGCACAAGCGACGAGGAGATCA
>JBDGYW010001472.1:0-2832 GCA_039588935.1 Gemmatimonadota bacterium
TTCCTGCTGACAGAGGAAGAGCTAGCGGCCTACGACCCGTCAAAGTTCTTCACGTCAACCGAGATGATCGACACCGTACCGCACCTCGGGCACGTCTTCACCGAAGATCGCCTCTCGGTAATCTCGGCCGGAATCCCGGTGACGAGCTTGCCGGAGCTTCAGCCGTGGCCGACGAATCTGACGAGCTACTACAACACAATGAAGAGCTTTCGGGATGCTCGGGGCGACGCCGTCGAGATCGACGACCAGACAACGGACGGCGCTCCCAGTGCGGGCGGTGGTCCGATCATCCCGCCGCCGCCCGGACCGTAGGAACACCGGGCCAGCCATGACCCCCACACCCAAGGGGCAAGCGAAGGGAAGCACGCGCGACTCTTCGCCGCCATCATGGCCGTAGTCGTGCCGGTGCTCGGATTCGGCATTACCTCGTCGATCATCGCGTACAACGCTTCCACGAGCGTGGGGCTGATTCGTGAGGACGTGGGCGACTTGAAGATCGACGTTCGGGAGATCCGGGCTACGCAGTTGGAAATCTTGAGAAACGGAAAAGGAGGGGAATAACCTATGGCCGAGTTCACCCAGCCGGCGGAGGCCGCCACCGCACGACGGGAGTATACCGTCCTGCTGTGCATGCGCGGCCCGACGCCTGGCGAAGTGTCAGCAGTGCAGCTCGGCGACGGCGAGTGGGGCCGCAAGGAAGGGCCGCCAGTATTCAGGAGGGTGAAGATCACGGCAACCGAGGCGGAAATCGCGTGGTTGCAGATGAACGGCCAATACGATCCCCAATCACGAACATTCAAGCACAAGGAGACGGGGGAGGCTTTCGATTCAGACTACGACATTGTCGCCGACGAGGACTTCGACCAAAACCTCTTTCGCTGCCGACAGCTTGCAATCGAATTGAACGGGGGCGTGAAACCAGTTGGGACCGCTTGCGATTTTCTCCGCGCAAAGCATATCCCGAGAGACGAAGACGACCGCCGCCATTTCATGCGGCTATTCTGGCCACACCGCCGACTGCCAGGAGTGATGGCGCTGTTGAAGGCAGCCAAGCGCGGCTTGTATCCCGATCTTCAAGCAGCACTTCGGGCGATCGACCGCGACACGGTTCGCACGATTCTCGGAAGTTGGGGGGCACAAGACCGAGAGTATTTCCTCTGGATGCGCAACACGGGGGCCGCCGATGTCGACTACACCACGCCTCAAGCATGGTACGACGCCCACAAGGGCGACATTACCGGCGACTCGAACGCGCCGTACATCGGGGAGTTGGCGGCCGAGACGTTCCCCGGCCTGACCATGTCGGAATCTACCACAAGCGCGGCGCGCTATTTCCACCTTCGGGCGCAAGCGGGGGCCGAGTTCGACGGGGACTTTGCTGGCAGCTATCCCGTGCTCAATACGATTGCTGGCACGACGGGGATCATCGAGTTTAACGACTCATACGTGCGACTTGAGCATTTCGTGGTTGGCAAGACTGGTGCCCTAATCGGCCCCAACTTCGACGGGGTGGACATTTTAAGCGGTGCAATGGGGTTCCTGTTAGACACCGTGGGCGCGTTTCAGGTAAGCACAGCCAGAGAAGACACCGCGGCGAGGGCATTTGGATTCACGGGCACTGGATGTAGCGGCGTGGTGCGCAATTGTGCAGTCGGGGATCTAGCAGTTGAGAATACCAAGGAAGATCAGTCAGCCCTTTGTGGCGCAATGCGATTCCTCGTCGGCAGCACGGTTTCTATCTTCAACTGTGCTGTCCACGGTTTAACGGCGATTGGTAACGGTGCTGGCGATGGGACCACGCTCGGACTGCTGGCAGACGCCAGCACAACGGAACTCATAAACAACGTCATTGGCGCGATCACTGGAGACGTTACCGCCGGGGTATCCGTAACGAACCCAGTATCCTCCGATCTGCAATACAACGCCACGACCGATACGAGCGGCGGAACCAACTCACAAGACAACATCACCCCGGCCAGTGAGTTTGAGGACACCACCCTTGCAACCCTCGATCTGCACATGAAGGCCGGAGGACAGTGTGAGGACAATGGGCTCGACCTCATTACAGCCGGATACTCAAACGCCCCAACCGAAGATTGCGACGATGAGACTCGTCCGAATCCTGGGACGTGGAGTATTGGGATTGACCATCAAGGGGCGATACCCCTCCCCCTCATCAACGGCGGCCTAATCAACGCCGGTCTAATCGGAGGAGGCTTGATCCAATGACGATTGCAGCCGGTGAAACGATCTATGAAGAATTCACCACCCACAACGCGAGCACCCAAGCGCTCGCCGATGCCGACAGCCTGCCCACCGGCACGCTCGTCAAGAACGGGGTCGATACCGCCGTCACGGTCACGATCACGAACAAGGCAACCGGCATCTATGACGCCCAATTCACGATCCCCGGAACCTACGTTGCCGGTGATGAGGTGGCCCTTCGGATCGCGGCGACGATCGGCGGCGTGGCAACGGGCAAGGTCGTGTGGCAGGAATCGCTTGCCAGCGGGGCGACGACACCGGCGGCCGCAGCCGACTACACGACCAACCTTGAAACGATACGCGACCAGGCTTCCGCACGGCTGGTAGAAATCACCGCAGAGCAGGCACCTTCCTACAACGTGAACGGCCAGCAAATGTCGTGGAATGAATACGCGAAGATGCTCCGCGAAACGATTGCTTGGGCAAACGAAGCGATCGCCCAAGGCGACGGCACACCCTGGGAAGAGGAAATGCAGGTATTTCTCTGATGGGCCTGAACCCGAACATATCCGGCGACTTTGCCCGCGTGGTAGACGGCCTCGAATCCGTCACGCTCGCCTACCGCGA
>JBDGYW010001473.1:0-3171 GCA_039588935.1 Gemmatimonadota bacterium
GATAGACCGGGGGGCGCATGTACTTTACACCGCAGCGGGCAACGGACTGTCTTTTCTCTCTTGAGTCGATCGCCATCAGGAAGCCCCCTTCGCTTCATCGTAGTCCGTGCCGTCGTCGGTAAGTGCCTTGCTCCAGATGTTAACTGCGCTGGCGTTATAGTAATCGATCGAGTCGCTATCTACGTGCAGCGCGTAGATAAGAGCACCGTACATGTAGTTGATTTTCGTTTCCAGGCTACATGCGTTCACGTTCGAGGGAACCGCATCAGCCAGGTCGGATGCCGGCTGATCTGTCCTGATCACGTCGACCACCTCGGCGTTGATCGCGGTATCCATGGCCGTCGTGAAATCGAGCGCGGAATCGAAGGCCGATGTCTGCACTTCAAGAGTTGCGGATAGGTCCTGCGCGTCGGCAGAGATCAGAACCTTATGATCGGTTCCCTTGCAGTTGAGCGCCAGGAGCTCGAGCGCATCGGCCGCCCCGGAGCTGCCGGAGACCGCCGTCACGTCCGCGTCGACTTCGTTGGTCACCGTTCCCACCGTAGTGACCGAGCTCACCGCTCCGCCCGAGGTGGTGATCGCCCCGGCTGAGACAATCGCTGTCGGGGCATGCGAGCTACGGGTCGAGAGCACCACGTCGAGATTTTCGTGAGCAAACCTGAGCGCCTCCCCTGTGGTGTCCGGGGTCGGGGAGCCAGGCGTGGTCTGGCCCATGTTCAGGTTCACATCGTTCGTGATGTCGGTGACCGTGCCGATCGTCACCCCTGACTGGCTCGCCTGGAGGTTCACCAAACCACTGGTCAGGTCGAGCTCGCCAGCTCCGGTCCCCTCCTTGATCGTCACGACAGGGTGCCCGGCAGTGTCCACGGCAGCAACGGCAGAGCCGCTCCAGTAGGTCACGTTCGCATCGGTTCGTCCCGTGTCGAGGTTGAGCTCGCCCTGGCCCGTGCCATCCTTGATCGTTACCACGGGATAGCCGGCAGCGTCCACAGAAGCCACCGCAGAGCCGCTCCACTGCGTTACGTTCACTCCGTTCGTGAGGTTGGTGGTGGTTCCAACGGTAGTGGATGAGAGGCCCACCGATGAAGTGGGGTTCGCTACGTCTCCCCAGTTGATCCCACACTGACCGCCGGCAAGCACAGCAAGCGTATTCCCCTCGGTCGTCTCGGGGCGGTAGATTTCCACCACGCGGGTGACCGGAGCCATGCTCCCATGGGTGATGTGGAGACACAACTCCTCCGAGTCATTCCCGGCCGTCAGCGTCGTGTAGGTGGCGTTATTTACAAGGAGCTCGTAAACACCCGGCATATTACTTGAGTCGGTCTCGTTGACCGTTGGCGTGCTTATCTGGCCTGCGGCTCCTCCATTAAGTGAGGCGTAGACCGTGAACGTCGAGAGCCCTGTCTCCCGCGTCTTGAGATCTGTAGCATCCACCGCCACGAAGTACACATACCGGTCAGTCTCTCCAGTGGGTATTCTCATGCGACTAACACTCCACCCATGCCTGCGGCGGTTTGCGGTTTCATTCCTCGAAGAAGGTGTCGGAGGGAGGCGGCGCCCCCGTAATAACTACATACTTCGTCCGGCCGATGGGGTAGTAAAGTTCCCAACGGGTCTTCCCGTCATGCTGCGCCGCAAGCGCCGGATCGCTAAGCGCAACCCCATAGATACGAGCATCCGCCATATAAACGTTCGGTTGCCATCCAGATGCCGGCCTGCGGCCGATGTATGTATTCAGCGAGTCGGGAGAGCCGATTGTAGCTGTATTGGTGTTTGGCGTTCCTTTAACGCCATCGGCGGCCGCTACTCGGTGGGTGCTCGATCCGTAAATCGCGGCGAAGTGTTGCCACGTTCCAACGCTGACGGCCCCCGAGATAGTTGCATCTTCGGTCGTCCCAGACCCGATGATCCTCGCATAAAGCGTTGTCGACGATATCAGCATAAAAAACCGCGACTTCGGCGCGTTGTCTACCTCGATTGCCAATATCGCATACGTGCCAGCATCTTTGAAATTGCACCAGGCTGTGAACGAAACGGGGTGGTCTTCGACGGGGGCAAAGCTGCCTGAATAGTAATCGCTATCGGCTGCCGTAAAATCAACAACCTTACCCATCTCGGCGTCGGTGGTGATGGCGGGGGTGTTTACCGGCGACAGGTGCCGGCCACGGCCAGATACATCATACGCATCCGCGTGAATCCCAAGCGGCCACCATGCGAGAAGATTTTGCGCCTGAATCGAGTCTTTGTTGAGGCAAAACCGATTCCACGCAGGCCGCCGCCTCACCCTTGCCTTGGACCGAGATGTGATCATATACGGCATCAGCTCGCCCTTACCTCGGTACAAGTTGCCGAAATCGTGATCCCGTTCGACGACGCCCCGCTTACCGCCATAATGTAAAACCCCTTATGGGCAGATGACAGCTCTGTGGAGAAAATTGCGGGGTCGACATCGTTTGTGTCGGAGGTTCCCAGATAGGTCGCGTGATTTATATTCTCGCTCCCATACTCATCCGTGCTCACGCCATCGGGATCACCATCGGTGTAGCGAATATACCAGTCGATTACATCGCCTGAGGCTGGGGTGCCGTTATTGTCGGCCTTACACGTGATCCCAAGCTCCGTTGCTGTGGCATTAATTGAGACGGCGTCACTCGAATAGGTTGAGCCAGCCGACAGAGAATAGTTGTTATTCCCTGTGTTCCACTGGACCTGTACTTCGTTGTGCGTAATCGCCATCGGTCACCTCAACTCAACTGGCCAACGCCAGCAATATCACCGAAGTTTGAATTCACGGTAAATTGCACATCCGCATCCGTTGAAGCGGCTGTTATCGATGCGTTGGTCACGACAGAATCTTTGAAGTTCTGGATGTGCTCATCCGGCGCATTCAAGATGGCGTGCGCCAAATCGTGCCTCTTTTTGTGGTTCGTCCCAGTCATCGAGCCCTGATCTTCACCTACGATCTGATGTGCGGCAGTCATCATCGCCTCAAAGACTCTTTTCTCGAACGCATCAGCGGTCGCCCCTGGCCGCGCTAAGTCATACTGGTCGGCAAAAGCCATACCTCACCTCAAAAAGTACCGGGGGCCAAAGCCCCCGGCGTGTTTAGGTCTTGGAATACTCGAGCCAAACGAGACATCTGTGGGATGTCAGGTCGGCCGATGATGTGAC
>JBDGYW010001474.1:0-3089 GCA_039588935.1 Gemmatimonadota bacterium
TGGGCTCGCAGCCTGGAAACCTGTGTTCGGAAGAAGCGAGTAGAGTTCGTCGAGGTGCGAACCACCGATGAAGTCATCTTCGATTGCGACTTGGCCACGATCAACGCCTAACTCAGCCAGTGTACCGGCGGGCACCTCGGTGGGGCTGTCTGTGAACTCGTTGTAGTCACGCACATCCGCAAGCCTGGAGTCGCTACGGGCCATGCTCGCTTCCATGTCCGGGACCAACATCACCTCACCGCCATCGGCCGTGACGATGCAAAAGATAAGTCGCTCAAGGATGGGAAAGATCTGGGAAGGCACCTCGTAGCCCGCAACGTATGTAACGTTGCTAAGCGAACTCACCACCAGCGCGTCTACCTGACGCTCTGCTAGCAAGTCCCAAATCCGCTCGATGATTTCTCCCGGCATTGTCTATCCTCCATCAAATGAACGGTGCGTGTGCGACTCTCGATCTCAACTCAACGGCTGAGGCGACTGCGGCGAGTGAGCTGCCGGCTTGCTGAAAGCCTGGCTAACAGTTGTCCTACACGACACAGAACGGTTCAGACACTGGTCAGTCTCTGGTCATAATCCTGGCATCAAGGACAAGCACGCCATCGGCATACACGCGCACCGGGTTGAGGTCCATCTCCTCGATCTCAGGATGCTCGACAGACAGACGTGAAACCTTGCGCAAGACCTCAACGATACTCTCGATATCAGCAGCAGGTTGTTCACGCCAACCTCTCAGGACACGATGGCCCCTGATTTCGCTGATCATCTGCCGGGCATCCGCCTCCTTTATGGGTATCACGCGGAAGGAGATGTCCTGAAGTGCCTCAGCGAAGACCCCTCCCAACCCGAACATCAGCACTGCGCCAAACTGCGGATCGTACATCTGGCCTACGATAATCTCCAGTCCATCAGGTGCCTGCGGATAGAGGATCACGCCCCGAAGTTCTGCATCCGGCTGCTCGCGTGCAACCTCTTGCATAATCGACCGATAGGCTGCCTCCACCTCCACTGCATTTCTGAGGCCGAGGCGCACACCACCTACATCGGTCTTGTGCAGCACGTCTGGTGAGACGATCTTCATGACCACGGGATAGGCCAGTCCTTCAGCCACGGAGATAGCCTCCGAGGCCGTTGTCGCCCGTTGATACTCAGGCCGAGGTATCTCGTAGGCGCTCAAGAGATCCATGGCCTCTGGCTCTAGCAAGAGTTTCGCCGCCATTGTTCACAATCCCGCGGACGCCAGGATATGCTCGCGAAAGCATTCCTTCCCACGCCGGTAGGCCTCCATGTTGGCAGAGACCAGCTTCTCGGACCATCGCTTCTCCATCTGCGCGAAGATACGTTCATCCTCGAGAGCCAGCAATCCGTGTAGTGCCCAGTTCAGCCGCGATGCCTGTCGCATCCGCGCTCAAGACCTTGCGGCCAAGGCGCTGGCTGGCTGCGATGAGTTGTCTGATTCCGGGGTATGTAGCACGACCGACACTGACATCAACAGGATACCAAGGTCTGGTATTGAGCAGAACCCACCCATCCGGGGCCAGGAACTTCAGTGCCACGCGCAAGCCTTCCAGCGGCTCAAGTCCAATGACAACCTGCGCCTGGTCTTCCCCTGGCAAGGGCGCCCATGCTTCGCCTATGCGGACGCAAGAGAACACCGACCCACCCCGCGTAGCGGCACCAAACGTTTCGGTGAGCCTGACCTTATGTCCACTTGCCAGCGCGGTATCGGCCAGCAGGTGGGAGACCAGGATACTTCCCTGTCCTCCAACTCCGGCGAATATCACGTCCATGATGGGTCGGTTCATGATATCAAGTCCCCACTCCAACAATCGCACCCTGTAGACAAAGCTGGGCACAGATTCCGCAACTGACGCACAACAGTGGATCGATCTGAGCTCTTGAGTCCTGAAACGCAATTGCTGGGCAACCCAGGTACACGCACTGCCTACATCCGTTGCAGAGTTCAGCATCAACCACGAAGTCTGCCGTCTGACGCATGCGCCGATACACCTGCAACGCGCACTCGCGTCGTGAGATCACCACAGCAACCCCGTCGTATTCGAGCGCCTCCTGGATCGTGTCAATCGTTTCCTCCAGCTGGTCGGGGTCGACCCCGCGGCCCCACTTTACACCGAGGCCACGCACTGCTTGCTCAATGTCCAGCGTAGTTATACTGCTACTTGCCTTGTCGTCGCTCTCCGTCGTCGTGGGTGACGACTGGTGGCCTGTCATCGCGGTCCAACGGTTGTCCATCACGACAAAGGTCAACTTGGTGCCATTCCAGACCGCATTCTCCAGAGCCGGCATGGTTGCGTGGAAGAACGTTGAGTCACCCGCTACTGCCATAATCTGGCCGTCTTGATAGCTGGCCCGCGCCTGCCCCTGCGCCATAGCCAAGCCCGAGCCCATCACGTACAGAGTATCCAGCATGTCGTACAGGGAGCGCAACCTGTCACGGCGAGAGATTTCGTCGGTCGCTCTGAGCATCTGACCCTTCACGCCGTAGCCGGCCTGCTCGTAGCAACCGATATCGCCGTTGATGATGGGTACGATTCGGCCTCCTTGCTGCATCGCCTGCCGGATCGCCCAGTAGGTGCCAAGGTGGGAACATCCGGCGCACAGCGTAGGCGAACGCGGGATGACGAGTTCCGCCAACTCGGCCTTCAGGGCCTGACGCACATCGTCACGCCCCACGGATGCGCCACAAAAAGCTGCGATCACATCACGCACCTGGTCCGCGCTCAACTCGCCGGTTGGTGGGAGGGGACCGTCGAACTGCTTTCCGGAAATGCGAGCATTCTGTCCCTTCTGTTGAGCCATCGCCCGCAACTGTGGCTCTACCATTGCGCCGCCTTCCTCAATCACCAGGACCTTCTCACAGGCATCCAAGAAGCGTTGGGCTTGCACGGGGTGCAGTGGATATACAACGCCAACCTTCCAGAAGTTCACCTTCGTGTCCAAGCCCAGATCTCGCACAGCCTCACGCGCGTACCCAGCCGCCACACCCGTCGCTACGATACCCATGGGTGAGTCGATCAGCAACACGCTGTTGAAGGATGTTTGCTCCACCCACTCGTGTGTTCGTCCTAGTT
>JBDGYW010001475.1:0-2033 GCA_039588935.1 Gemmatimonadota bacterium
CCGAAGGGCGTCTACAACATGACCTTCGGCTGGACATGGGACCAGAACACGCAGCAGACGTTTACGCGGAGCCAAGGTGGCTCTCATGCGCTAGCCGGGACGTTTGTTGCTGGTTCTAGCTTTGCCGGGCTCGCTCAGATCAGCGGACGCACGGTTCGTGCAGCAGGGCTTGGGGCAAACCAAGCGTTCTTGTCCAACGGTCAGTCGGTAATCATCAAAGACACCACGAGCTACAACGGGTACTACGAAATATCAAATGTGACATTCCCGACAGCGACCACATGGTCGTTTGAGTTTACCCTGAATGTCGACTGGGCGGGAAGCGAGGGCGGTAAGTGGCGCCTTGTGGAAGAAACCCCCCCCTTCGTCCTCGGCACCTCTACGCTGGGCGGCGCCGCCTACGTGGACCGCTTTATGGATCTGACCAGTGGTGGAGCTGCACAGCTTCTCGGCGGTGATTAGCCCGGCCGGGCAGTCGGGAGAGAACTGATGTCGATCAGTGTGGTCAAGGTATGGATCGCAGGCGAGGTGCTCTACGCCGCAGACCTGGTGGCGGAGTTTGCGAATATCATTACCAATGAGATGAATATCGGCACGCCGCGTGGGACCGGCAACTCGTTCGACATGAACGGTCAAGAGCTGATCCTCGATGCCGATCAGGACAGCTCCATCACCGTCGATACCGACGACGTGCTCCACATGCGGCTCCAGGGGCAGGACCTCTTCATCTTCGATGGCGATGCCACGACCGTCAAGAACGGGCTGACCTTCGTGGCCTCATCCTCGGGTGCCAACCCCAACCTCCAGGTATCGGGCGAGGACACCAACATCGGCATGTCGATCACGCCGAAGGGAACCGGCGTCATCACGATTGCGGGGCCGGTTGTTGCCTCTTCGGGGGTTACGCTCGGTGCAGGGTCGCTGGTCTTCCCCACGGCAGATGGTAGCGCTGGACAGATCATCGAGACCGACGGCTCCGCGACGCTCTCGTTCGTGACGAACTGTCCGCGGAGCTACCTGGCGGGCCTCACAATGTCGAACGACACGGATGCCAGCCACGACATTGCCATTGCAGTAGGTCAGTGCCGCGACTCCACGAATGTCCAGCCCATGCTGCTCAGCGCGATTCTCACGAAGCGGATCGACGCTACCTGGGCTGCTGGTGATGATGCAGGTGGACTCTGTGACACAGACTTTGCGTCGGGCGGCGGCGACGCAGAGGCGTCCACCTGGTATCACGTTCATCTCATCAAGCACGCCGATGGAACTGTGGATGCTGGATTCGATAAGTCTCTCACCGCAACAGAGCTGCTGGATGACTCTGGCTATACTTACTACCGACGTATCGGCTCGGTGCTTACCGACGGGGCCAAGAGCATTGTGGCCTTCTGGCAGCGCGGGGACTGGTTCTGGTGGGACGACCCGCCCGATAGTGTTGACGTAGTGAATCTGGGCGCGGCGACGGTGGATTATGCCATAGAGGCACCGCTGGATGTCGGAACGCTCGCAATGATGACTGCGATCGTGGATCACGCAACCCTAGAGCGCCTCGTCTATATCTCAACGCCGCTCGCCAACGATGAGGCTCCATCCATTACGGCAGCTCCGTACTTCACCCACAGGATGGCCGTCGGCAACACTCCAATGGGGGGAGGAACGGTCCTGGTCTACACCGACACCAGCAGCCAAATCAGTGCGCGGGCACATGACGCGGACACGCATCTCGAGATCTCGGTGCTCGGGTACATGGACAGGCGAGGAAGGGACGACTAATGCCGTATGTGGAGCGCGACGGTGGGACCATCGTGGGCGTATTCGGGCGTCCGCAGAGCTTTACATCGGAGTGGGTTGCTGATGACGACCCGGAGGTGGTCGTGTACAAGTCCCACCCTCCGACTCCGGTTGCTGACCGTGTGAAGGCATCGCTGTCCAGCGATGCCGTACTGTCTGCCCTCGTCCGCAAGCTCGCCAAGGATGCTGGTATTGCAGAGAAGGATCTCGTTGATTCCATCGCCGCGGAGGCCAAAGATGTC